>NZ_LATC01000050.1:0-35193 GCF_001414075.1 Mycobacterium sp. UM_11
TCGCCCGGCTCCGCCGCGCTCGCGGTCACCACTGGGTCTGATGGTGGTGACCCGCTTCGCCCGGCTCCGCCGCGCTCGCGGTCACCACTACGATCGACGGCATGAGTCTTGCCGCCAGTGCCGATCTCATGGATTACGACGAGGTCATCGCCCGTTTCGACCCCGTCCTCGGCCTCGAGGTGCACGTCGAGCTGTCGACGGTCACCAAGATGTTCTGCGGCTGCTCCACCGCGTTCGGCGCCGAACCCAACACCCAGGTCTGCCCGGTGTGCCTCGGACTGCCGGGGTCGCTGCCGGTGCTCAACCGCACCGCGGTGGAATCGGCCATTCGGATCGGGCTGGCGCTGAACTGCGAGATCGTGCCGTGGTGCCGCTTCGCCCGGAAGAACTACTTCTACCCGGACATGCCGAAGAACTACCAGATCTCCCAGTACGACGAGCCGATCGCCATCAACGGCTACCTGGACGCGCCGCTCGAAGACGGCAGCACGTGGCGGGTCGAGATCGAGCGCGCGCACATGGAGGAAGACACCGGCAAGCTGACCCACCTGGGCAGCGAGACCGGCCGCATCCACGGCGCGACGACATCGCTGCTCGACTACAACCGCGCCGGCGTGCCGCTGATCGAAATCGTGACCAAGCCCATCGTCGGCGCCGGCGCCCGGGCGCCGCAGATCGCCCGCGCATACGTCACCGCCTTGCGAGACCTGTTGCGCGCCTTGGGCGTATCCGATGTCCGGATGGACCAGGGCTCGATGCGTTGCGATTCCAACGTATCGCTGATGCCGACGGGAACCACCGAGTTCGGCACCCGCACCGAGACCAAGAACGTCAACTCGCTGAAAAGCGTTGAGGTCGCGGTCCGTTACGAAATGCAGCGGCAGGCAGCCGTGCTCGCGTCCGGCGGCCGGATCATCCAGGAGACCAGACACTTTCACGAGGCGGGATACACCAGCCCGGGCCGCGCGAAGGAGACCGCTCAGGACTACCGCTATTTCCCCGAGCCCGACCTGGAACCCGTCGCGCCCAGTCGCGAGTTGGTCGACCAGCTGCGCCAGACCATCCCGGAGCTACCGTGGCTGAGCCGCAAGCGAATCCAGCAGGAATGGGGCGTCTCCGACGAGGTGATGCGCGATCTGGTCAACGCCGGTGCCGTGGAACTGGTCACCGAGACCGTCAAGCATGGCGCCGCCAGCGAGCAGGCGCGCGCCTGGTGGGGAAACTTCTTGGTGCAGAAGGCCAACGAGGCCAACATCAGCTTGGACGAACTGGCCATCACGCCGGCTCAGGTCGCCGCGGTGATCGCCCTGGTGGACGAGGGCAAGCTGTCCAACAAGCTGGCCCGCCAGGTCGTGGAGGGGGTGCTGGCCGGCGAGGGCGACCCCGAGCAGGTGATGAACGCCCGCGGCCTCGAGCTGGTGCGCGACGATTCGGTGACCCAGGCGGCGGTCGATGAGGCGCTGGCCGCCAATCCCGATGTGGCGGAAAAGATCCGCGGCGGCAAGGTGGCCGCGGCGGGCGCGATCGTCGGCGCGGTGATGAAGGCCACCCGCGGGCAGGCCGACGCGGCGCGGGTGCGCGAACTGGTGCTGGCCGCCTGCGGGCAGGGTTGACGAAGGCGTAGCTTTCGCTAGGTCTTGTCGTCGTTGTTGCGCGGGAAGCCGCCGCCCTGCGGGAACAGCGGGAACACCACGTCGTCGAGCTTTTCGGCGTCCCCGGCGGTCTTGTTGACCGTTGCGCCCCAGACGTTTCCGTCCGGCGACATCCGCAGCGCCCACGCGTGTGCGTGCGTGTCCTTGCGCACCACGTCGGGTTCGCCGGTGACCGCGCCCGTCGCCGGGGCCAGCCGCACGGCCACCGTCAGCTTGGTGTTGATGAGGTTGACCAGCACGGTCCCGTCCATCGCGGCGCAGCCGGCCACCCCGGGCTTGTCCGGCCAGGTCCACACCGTGGAGACCTCCGAGGCTTTGGTGATGCGCTGCAACCGGTCCGCCGTGGGCGTGCGGTCGGCCACGTAGAGCGAGCCGTCCACCGGGTCGATGCACAGGCCGCCGCCGGAGCCCACACCAGACAGCGCCGTCGTCGGCGGCGCTTGACCGATGGTGGTCGGCTGCTCGATCCGAAGGACCTTGCCGGCCAGCGATTTGGGGTCGGCAGCCGCCGCGGGGTTACCCGCGTCGCCGGTCATCACCACCAACGTGGTGGGGCTGGTGAAGATCAGTGCCCCGCTGTTGCCGGTCGCGCCCTTGGGGATCCCGGTGAGGATGTCCTTGGGGATGTCGCCGTCGGCGATCCGGATCACCCGATTGTCGGTCGGCGTGCTGACGTAGGCGTACATCAGCCGATCTTGGGTGTAGGTCGGCGACAGCACGATGTCCATCAGGCCGCCGTCCCCGGACGGGTCGACCGGGATGACCATCTTCACCTTCGGCTCGGCGCTGACCGAGATCTCCTTGACGGCGCCGGTGGTGCGCTCGGCGACGAGCGCGGTTTTGCTGTCCGGCCCCATGATCAGGCCGCTGGTGCTCTCCAGGCAGCCCTGCATGACGCCCGGCGCCGGGCATGCCTTCGGGAAGGGTGTGGGTGGCAGCGGCGGCGGCGGGGGAGGCGTCGAGCTGGTTTGGGGCTTGAGCTCGGGGTTGGTGGTGAACGGCTGCGATTGCGCGTCGTTGAACCGCGCGCACCCGCTCGCGACCAGCATCGTCGCGCAGAGCGCGGCGATCCCGCACCGAACCGAGCGCCGTAGTCGCATGACCGACAGGCTACGGATAGTGCGCCCGCCGCCGCCACACGCATGCGCCGGGCCGCCTGGGGCGGCATGCTCGGCACCCGTTTCTCGGCGGCCGGAAGCCGCCGGATTCGGCCGTTTTCGACCGCCCGCAGCGTCCCGCACGGCCAATCCGGGCTTGTTTGGCGGGCAAACAGGCGATTGCCTGGCGAAAGCGCCGCTCAAATCCCCAATTCAGCGCCAACTGCCCTTACCCTGACACCCGTGACCAGTCAACCGAATGACGGACATTGGCAGCGGCCCGGTGAATCCCCGGAGCCAACCCCGGGACGGCCCGCCACGGCGCGCGTGGTCGACCCCGAAGACGACTTGACGCCCGTCGGTTACCCCGGCGACTTCAACCCCTCCACCGGAACCACCACCGTCATCCCCTACATGGGTGACCACGCCGGCGCGGCCGGGTCCCGGGCGGCGGGTTACCACGTGCTCGATCAGCAGGAGCCCCTGCCCTACGTGCAGCCGCAGGAGTCCCGGCACGCGGCCGCCGAGCCCGCCGAGATCGACGGGGACGAACACCACGGCCGGTTGCACGAAGTCGGCCGGCGCGGAACCCAGCACCTGGGTTTGCTGATCTTGCGGGTCGGCCTCGGGGTCGTGCTTGCGGCGCACGGGCTGCAGAAGCTGTTCGGCTGGTGGGGCGGCTCCGGCGTCGGCGGGTTCAAGAACTCGCTGTCCGACGTCGGCTACCAGCACGCCGACATCCTGGCCTACGTCAGCGCCGGCGGTGAGCTCGTCGCGGGCGTGCTGCTGATCCTGGGGCTGTTCACCCCGGTGGCCGCGGCGGGTGCGCTGGCGTTCCTGATCAACGGCATGCTGGCCACCATCACGGCCCGCCCGCATCCGCACACTTTCACGTACTTCCTGCCGGACGGCCACGAATACCAGATCACGCTGATCGTCCTGGCCGTCGCGGTCATCCTGTGCGGACCCGGCCGCTACGGTCTGGACGCGCGCCGGGGCTGGGCCCACCGGCCCTTCATCGGGTCGTTCGTCGCCCTGCTGGTCGGCATCGCCGCCGGCATCGCCGTGTGGGTGCTGCTCAACGGGGTCAACCCGATCGCCTGACCGTCACTGATAGGGGTTGGGCACGCGTCCCGCGCTGGCCTGCGTCAGCTCCGGAAGCGTCGCGAACGTCACCGCGGGCAGGCGCAGCTCCGCGCCGCTCTTGAGGTGCGCGCGGGCCCAGGAGCCGCGGTGGAAGCGCAGCCCGTCGATCTCGTCCCACGGCACCGTCTGGCTGCCCAGCAGCGTTCGGACGGTCACGCCTTTGTCGTCGGCGACGGTGCGCAGCCGCACGATCATGGCCGACAGCAGCAGGGGAATCAGCAGCAGCGGCGCCGAGGGCGGCCACAGCATCACCGGTATCAGCAACCCCAGCGTGGTGAATCCGACCGCCAGGTGAGCGATCGGCGACACCTTGATCACGACGGGTGTGTGCGAAGACGAACCGGTAGCCACCCGACCATCATTTCACCCGTCGCGATGCACCGGACCTCCGCGCGAGCGGGCGGTAGCGGATTTGACTGCTGAGCTGTGCGAAGGCTACCGTCGGACGTTATGGATACCGCCGGACAGCCCGGGATGCTCGTAGTAATTAGTCGGCGCGTTGGTGCCTGACTAGCCTCTCGGCATTTGAAGCTATCCAGACCAACGCGCAACCCTCGTGCAGCAGAAGAGCTGTCGGGGGTTTTTTGTTGCCCCAGCGAGACTCCCAGAGTGAATAAGGACAAAAGACAGTGAGCGCACCCACCAGGCAGCACGCCACCTCGCCACAGCGTGCCGCCGACGTCGCCTCCGACGCGGCGGAAACTCCCGCCGCCGCCCCCGCCAAGAAGCCGAAACGCGTTGGGCCCGAGCAGCTTACCGGCGCCCAGTCGGTGATCCGATCGCTGGAAGAGCTCGACGTCGAGGTCATCTTCGGCATCCCCGGTGGCGCGGTCTTGCCGGTCTATGACCCGCTGTTCGACTCGAAAAAGCTTCGCCACGTGCTGGTTCGGCACGAGCAGGGCGCCGGCCACGCCGCCAGCGGCTACGCCCACGCCACCGGCAAGGTCGGGGTGTGCATGGCCACGTCGGGCCCCGGCGCCACGAACCTGGTCACCCCGCTGGCCGACGCGCAGATGGATTCGGTGCCCGTCGTTGCCATCACCGGCCAGGTCGGTCGCACGCTGATCGGCACCGACGCGTTCCAGGAAGCCGACATTTCTGGCATCACGATGCCGATCACCAAGCACAACTTCCTGGTCCGCTCCGGCGACGAGATCCCGCAGGTGATCGCCGAGGCCTTCCACATCGCGTCCTCGGGCCGCCCGGGTGCGGTGCTCGTCGACATCCCCAAGGACGTCCTTCAGGGCCAGTGCACGTTCAGTTGGCCGCCGCGCATGGATCTGCCCGGCTACAAGCCGAACACCAAGCCGCACAACCGGCAGATCCGCGAGGCCGCCAAGCTGATCGCGGCGTCCAACAAGCCGGTGCTGTACGTCGGCGGCGGCGTCATCCGCGGCGAGGCGACCGAGCAACTGCTCGAGTTGGCCGAGCTGACCGGCATTCCCGTCGTGACCACCCTGATGGCGCGCGGCGCGTTCCCCGACAGCCATCGCCAGCACATGGGCATGCCCGGCATGCACGGCACGGTCGCCGCGGTGGCGGCGCTGCAGCGCAGCGACCTGCTGATCGCGCTGGGCACCCGCTTCGACGACCGGGTCACCGGGAAGCTCGACACCTTCGCGCCGGAGGCGAAAGTCATTCACGCCGACATCGACCCGGCCGAGATCGGCAAGAACCGCCACGCCGACGTGCCGATCGTCGGCGACGTCAAAGCGGTCATCACCGACCTGATCGGCATGCTGCGTCACTACGACATCCCCGGCAACATCGACATGACGGAATGGTGGGCCTACCTGGACAGCGTCCAGTCCACCTACCCGCTGAGCTACGGCCCGCAGAGCGACGGCAGCCTCGGACCGGAATACGTCATCGAGAAGCTGGGCCAGATCGCCGGCCCGGACGCCGTGTACGTCGCCGGCGTTGGGCAGCATCAGATGTGGGCGGCGCAGTTCATCTCCTATGAGAAGCCGCGCACCTGGATCAATTCCGGTGGGCTGGGCACCATGGGGTTCGCCATCCCGGCGGCCATGGGCGCCAAAATGGCACGCCCCGAGGCCGAGGTGTGGGCCATCGACGGCGACGGCTGCTTCCAGATGACCAATCAGGAGTTGGCCACCTGTGCGATCGAGGGCGTGCCGATCAAGGTGGCGCTGATCAACAACGGGAACCTGGGCATGGTGCGCCAATGGCAGACGCTGTTCTACGAGGAGCGGTACTCGCAAACCGACCTGGCTACGCACTCGCACCGCATCCCGGACTTCGTGAAGCTGGCGGAGGCGCTGGGATGCGTCGGATTGCGTTGCGAGCGTGAGGAAGACGTCGAAGAGGTGATCAAACAAGCCCGCGCGATCAACGACCGTCCGGTGGTGATCGACTTCATCGTCGGCGCCGACGCGCAAGTCTGGCCGATGGTGGCCGCCGGCACCAGCAACGACGAGATTCAGGCCGCGCGCGGCATCCGTCCCCTGTTCGGCGACGAGAGCGAAGGGCACGCCTGATGAACACGCACACGCTGTCGGTGTTGGTCGAGGACAAACCCGGTGTGCTCGCTCGGGTGGCGGCGCTGTTCTCGCGGCGCGGATTCAACATCGAATCGCTGGCCGTCGGTGCCACCGAGCAGAAAGACATGTCGCGCATGACGATCGTGGTCGCCTGCGACGAGACACCGCTCGAACAGGTCACCAAGCAGCTCAACAAACTGATCAACGTCATCAAGATCGTCGAGCTGGACGAGGACACGTCGATGTCCCGGGAGCTGGCGCTGATCAAGGTGCGCGCCGACGCCGGCAGCCGCAGCCAGGTGATCGAAGCGGTAAACCTGTTCCGCGCCAAGGTGATCGACGTATCCCCGGAGGCGCTGACGATCGAGGCGACCGGTGATCGAGGCAAGATCGAGGCGCTGCTGCGGGTGTTGGAGCCGTTCGGTATCCGCGAAATCGTCCAGTCCGGAGTGGTGTCGTTGTCCCGCGGTCCGCGCGGCCTGGGCGCGAAATAGCCACGGCCAAGTAATACACAAGGAGATATTGAAAAAGTGGCACTAGAAATGTTCTACGACGACGATGCCGACCTCTCGATCATCCAGGGGCGCAAGGTCGGGGTGATCGGTTACGGCAGCCAGGGGCACGCGCACTCGCTGAGCCTGCGCGACTCCGGTGTGCAGGTGCGCGTCGGGCTCAAGGAGGGTTCGAAGTCGCGGGCCAAGGTCTCCGAGCAGGGCCTGGAAGTCGACACCCCCGCCGAGGTGGCCAAGTGGGCCGACGTCATCATGCTGTTGGCGCCCGACACGGCGCAGGCCGACATCTTCAAGAACGACATCGAGCCCAACCTCTCCGAGGGCGACGCGCTGTTCTTCGGCCACGGGCTCAACATCCACTTCGACCTGATCAAGCCGCCCGGCAACGTCACCATCGCGATGGTCGCGCCGAAGGGGCCCGGGCACCTGGTGCGTCGCCAGTTCGTGGACGGCAAGGGCGTGCCCTGCCTGATCGCGGTCGACCAGGACCCGACCGGCGAGGGTGAGGCGCTGGCGCTGTCCTACGCCAAGGCCATCGGCGGCACCCGCGCCGGCGTCATCAAGACCACCTTCAAGGACGAGACCGAGACCGACCTGTTCGGTGAGCAGGCCGTGTTGTGCGGTGGCACTGAGGAATTGGTGAAGACCGGTTTCGACGTGATGGTGGAGGCCGGTTACCCGCCGGAGATGGCCTACTTCGAGGTGCTGCACGAGCTCAAGCTGATCGTGGACCTGATGTACGAGGGTGGCATCGCCCGGATGAACTATTCGGTGTCCGACACCGCCGAGTTCGGCGGGTACCTGTCGGGCCCGCGGGTCATCGACGCCGGCACCAAGGAGCGGATGCGCGAGATCCTGCGCGACATCCAGGACGGCACGTTCACCAAGAAGCTGGTCGCCAACGTCGAGGGCGGCAACAAGGAACTCGAGCGGCTGCGCAAGGAGAACGCCGAGCACCCGATCGAGGTGACCGGCAAGAAGCTGCGCGACCTCATGAGCTGGGTCGACCGGCCGATCACCGAGACGGCGTAGCCTTACGCGGGCCGCCGGTCCGCGAAACTGAAACCACGGCGACCTTTTACGGCGTGTCGTGTGCGTGGTTTAAGTGTCGCGAAGGCGGCCCGCGACTGACACCACCCGGCGCGCCAAGTGCTCGAGGGCATTCTCGGTGGCCTCGTCGAACTCGTGGATGTTGTCGTGCGTCGACACCAGGCTGACCCCATACGGATTGCCGTCGACGAACTTGCACGGGTCGGTGTAGCCGGGCGGGACGATGATGCCGCCGAAATGCATCAGCGTGATGTAGAGCGAAAGCAGCGTGGTTTCCTGACCGCCGTGCAGCGTGTTGGACGACGTGAAGGCCGCGTACACCTTGTCGGCGAGGTTGCCCTCGGCCCACAACCCGCCCAGCGAGTCCAGGAAGTTGCGCAATTGCGCGGCGGGAGAACCGAAGCGGGTCGGCGAACCGAAGATCACCGCATCCGCCCACACGATGTCCTCACCCGTCGCCGCCGGAAGGTCCTTCGTCGCTTGATAATTGGCGGTCCAGGCCGGGTTCTGGGCGAACGATTCCGGGTCGCGGGTCTCGGCGACGTGCCGAAGGCGGACTTCGGCGCCGGCGGACTCGGCCGCGGCGGCCACGCGTTGCGCCATCGCGGTGTTATGCCCGGTCGCCGAATAGTAGATGATCGCAAGTTTGGTCATCAGCGCATCGTAGGACCTCACCGACCCGCGCCCAACCGCCGTCGGTGCAGGTTACGGCAGTGGTGAGCCCGTCGATGCCCGTCAAACGCAGCCGATAGGCTGGCCGGGTGAATCTGCCTGTTGTATTGATCGCCGACAAACTCGCCCAATCGACCGTCGCCGCCCTGGGAGACCAGGTCGAGGTGCGCTGGGTGGACGGGCCGGACCGGGAGAAGCTGCTGGCCGCGGTGCCGGAGGCCGACGCGCTGCTGGTGCGCTCGGCCACCACCGTCGACGCCGAGGTGCTGGCGGCCGCCGCCAAGCTCAAGATCGTGGCCCGCGCCGGGGTGGGGCTGGACAACGTCGACGTGGACGCCGCGACCGAGCGCGGCGTGCTGGTGGTCAACGCCCCCACCTCGAACATTCACAGCGCCGCCGAGCACGCGTTGGCGCTGCTCCTGGCGGCCGCCCGGCAGATCCCGGCCGCCGACGCCTCCCTGCGCGAGCACGCCTGGAAGCGGTCGTCGTTCAACGGCACCGAGATCTTCGGCAAGACGGTCGGCGTGGTGGGCCTGGGCCGGATCGGGCAGTTGGTCGCCCAGCGCTTGACCGCCTTCGGCACCCACCTGGTGGCCTACGACCCCTACGTGTCGCCGGCCCGGGCCGCGCAGCTGGGCATCGAACTGCTGCCGCTCGACGACCTGTTGGCCCGCGCCGACTTCATCTCGGTCCACCTGCCGAAGACGCCCGAGACGGCTGGCCTGATCGGCAAGGAAGCGCTGGCGAAGACCAAGCCGGGCGTCATCATCGTCAACGCCGCCCGCGGCGGCCTGATCGACGAGGCCGCGCTGGCCGAAGCGGTGAGCAGCGGACACGTGCGGGCGGCCGGCATCGACGTGTTCGCCAAGGAGCCGTGCACCGATAGCCCGCTGTTCGAGCTGCCCCAGGTGGTGGTGACCCCGCACCTGGGTGCGTCGACCTCCGAGGCCCAGGACCGGGCGGGCACCGACGTCGCCGAGAGCGTGAAGCTAGCGCTGGCCGGGGAATTCGTTCCCGATGCCGTCAACGTCGGCGGCGGTGTGGTCAACGAGGAGGTGGCGCCCTGGCTGGACCTGGTGCGCAAGCTCGGGGTACTTGCCGCCTCGCTGTCCGACGGGCCGCCGGTATCGGTGTCGGTTCAGGTGCGCGGCGAGCTCGCGTCCGAAGACGTTGAGGTGCTGAAGCTTTCGGCTCTGCGTGGGCTGTTCTCGGCGGTGGTCGAGGGTCCGGTCACCTTCGTCAACGCGCCGGCGCTGGCCGAAGAGCGCGGCGTCAGCGCCGAGCTCACCACGGCCTCGGAAAGTCCGAACCACCGCAGCGTCGTCGACGTCCGCGCCGTCGCTCACGACGGCACCGCCGTCAACGTCGCCGGCACGCTGTCGGGGCCGCAGTTGGTGGAAAAGATCGTGCAGATCAACGGCCGCAACTTCGATCTGCGCGCGCAGGGCACCAACCTCGTGATCAACTACGCCGACGAGCCCGGGGCGCTGGGCAAGATCGGCACCCTGCTCGGTTCGGCGGGCGTGAACATCCAAGCCGCGCAGCTGTCCGAGGACGCCGAAGGCCCGGGCGCGACGATCCTGCTGCGGCTGGATCGGGACGTGCCGAGCGAGGTGCGGTCGGCGATCGGCGCGGCGGTGGGCGCGAACAAGCTTGAGGTGGTTGATCTTTCGTGAAGTTCGCGGTGATCGGCGGCGACGGCATCGGGCCGGAAGTCACGGCCGAGGCCGTTAAGGTCCTCGATGCCGTGCTGCCCGGCGTCGAAAAGACCGAATACGACCTGGGCGCCCGGCGGTATCACGCCAGCGGTGAACTGCTGCCGGAATCGGTGCTCGCCGAGCTGCGCCAGCACGACGCCATCCTGCTCGGTGCGATCGGCGATCCGTCGGTGCCCAGCGGCGTGCTGGAGCGGGGCCTGTTGCTGCGGTTGCGTTTTGAGTTGGATCATCACGTCAACCTGCGACCGGGGCGGCTGTATCCCGGGGTGAGCAGCCCGCTCGCCGGGAACCCCGACATCGACTTCGTCGTCGTGCGCGAGGGGACCGAAGGCCCATACACCGGCACGGGGGGTGCGATCCGAACCGGCACGCCCCACGAGGTGGCCACCGAGGTCAGCCTCAACACGGCCTTCGGCGTGCGCCGCGTGGTGGCCGACGCATTCGAACGCGCGCAGCGTCGCCGCAACCACCTGACGCTGGTGCACAAGACCAACGTGCTGACCTTCGCCGGGAAGCTGTGGGCGCGGATCGTCGGCGAGGTCGGGGAGGAGTACCCCGGCGTCGAGGTCGCCTACCAACACGTCGACGCCGCCACCATTTTCATGGTCACCGACCCCGGGCGCTTCGATGTGATCGTCACCGACAACCTGTTCGGCGACATCATCACGGACCTGGCGGCGGCGGTGTGCGGCGGAATTGGCTTGGCCGCCAGCGGAAATATCGATGCCACCCGGACCAATCCATCGATGTTCGAGCCGGTGCACGGCAGCGCGCCGGACATCGCGGGTCAGGGCATCGCCGACCCGACCGCCGCGATCATGTCGGTGGCGTTGCTGCTCGCCCACCTCGGTGAGGACGAAGCCGCTAGCCGGGTGGACCGGGCCGTTGAGACCTATCTGGCGACACGTGGGCACGAACGGCTCGCCACCACCGAAGTCGGCGAACGGATTGCCGCCGCGCTGTAGTTTCCAGTCCGGGCGGGAGCAACCGCGCCGGCACCAGCGGCACCGCTGCGACCGGGAACAGCCCGCACAGTATCCACGCGTTCGGATATTTCGCGGCCGTGATGAGCGCGCCGAACAGCGGTGGCGCGACGCCCGCCATCACTCGTTGGGTGGTGTTCTGGATGCCCAGCGCGCGGCCACTCCAGAAGGGTCCGGCGAATTCGGTGATGGCCGTGGCCTCCAACCCGTTGTCGAGCACGGCGATCACCGAGATCACGACCATCAGGGGCGCCTGATAGCCCGAGTTCAGAAAGTCGGCCCAGGCCAATAGGAACAGGGTGACGGCGGCGGCGATCGCGATGATGCGGACCGGTCGCATTCGCGATCCCACCCGGTCCGACCAGCGGCCCACCAGGACGCGGCCGATCGCGCCCAGCAGCTGCGAGAGGGTGACGAGGCTGCCGGCGGCCGCGACCGACCAGTGCAGATTCTTGATCAGCCACACCAGCATGAATGTCACGGTTACCGTCTGCGGCACCATCATCAGACCCGCCACGGCGTGAATTCGCCACAGTGTCAACGATCCTCGGTACGGGCTGGCGAGTTCGGTGTCGGTGGCTTTCTCCCGCGGCTTGCGGGGCGGGTCGATGATGCCGACCGCGCTGGCTACCGCGCCCAACGCGCACGCCAACGCGGTGAACCTGAGCCCAGAGCTGGGGCCGTGCTCGGCCAACTCCGGAATCACCAGCGCCCCCAAGGCGATTCCGAGGGGCTGCGCGGTTTGGCGGAAGCCCATGGCCAGGCCGCGTTGCTGCGGCGGGAACCATGCCGACACCAGCCGCCCGCCGGCGGTGTTGCAACTGGCCGCGGCCATGCCGCCGAGGAACAGGTAGACGGCCATCAGCACCATCGAATGCGCGGACGCCGCCGCGAAGGCCGCCACCGCGGTGAGCGCCGAGCCTGCGGCCATCACCAGTCGCTCGCCCACCCGGTCCAGTACGTAGCCCCACATCACCAGGGTGACCACCATGCCCCAACTGGGCATCGAGGACAGCAGACCGGCCTCGTCGAGCGGGATGCCGCGCGCTGATTGCAGCGAGGGAATGAGGAACGCGACACCGTTGATGAAGAGGAAGGAACTCGCGGTGGCGATTAGCGATACCACCATGATGGACCAGCGCCCAGCCGCGCCCAGCTCGCGCGTGGAGGCCGCGTCCGTTTGCATTCCCCATGCTTGCACAGCCGGGTGAAAATGCTGGTGAGGCTTGCGCGACGGCCTCACGTGCGATGCCCCTCGCCGCCGCGCTCGCGGCCGTCACTAGGCTCAACGAAATGCGCCTTGGTCGAATCGCCAGCCCCGACGGTGTCGCCTTCGTCAGCATCGAGGGCGAACTCGCCGATCCCGCCGCAATGGTCGCCCGCGAGATCGCCGAGCATCCGTTTGGCGCGCCGAACTTCACCGGCCGGTCGTGGCCGCTTGCCGATGTGCGGCTGCTGGCCCCGATATTGGCGAGCAAGGTGGTCTGCATCGGCAAGAACTACACCGATCACATCGCGGAGATGACCGAGCTGACCGGCCCGGCGGCGCCGGACCCCATCATCTTCCTCAAGCCCAACACGGCCATCATCGGCCCGAACGTGCCGATTCGGTTGCCGGCCAACGCATCACCGGTGCACTTCGAGGGGGAGTTGGCGGCCGTCATCGGCCGGCCCTGCAAGGACGTCTCGGCCGCCGAGGCCGCCGACAGCATCCTCGGCTACACCATCGGCAACGACGTGTCGGCCCGCGACCAACAGAAGGCCGACGGCCAGTGGACCCGGGCGAAGGGGCACGACACGTTCTGCCCGGTCGGGCCGTGGATCGTCACCGATGTCGATCCCGCGGACCTCGAAATCCGAACCGAGGTCAACGGCGAGGTCAAGCAACACAGCCGGACCTCGCTGATGATCCACGACATCGGCGCGATCGTCGAATGGATCTCGGCCGTGATGACGCTGCTGCCGGGCGATCTGATCCTGACCGGAACGCCCGCCGGCGTCGGTCCGATCGAGGACGGCGACACCGTCGCCATCACCATCGAGGGGATCGGCACGCTGTCCAATCCCGTGGTCCGTAAGGGAAAGTCGTGACCGACGAAACGAAAGTCCGCGTCAGGTTCTGCCCGTCGCCCACGGGCACCCCGCACGTCGGGATGGTCCGCACCGCGCTGTTCAACTGGGCCTATGCCCGGCACACCGGCGGCACCTTCGTCTTTCGCATCGAGGACACCGACGCCGAACGTGACAGCGAGGAAAGCTATCTGGCGCTGCTCGACGCGCTGCGTTGGCTCGGCCTGGACTGGGACGAGGGCCCGGAGGTCGGCGGGCCCTACGGCCCGTACCGTCAGTCGCTGCGCAAAGAGATCTACCGCGACGTGGTGGCCAAGCTGCTCGAGGCGGGCGAGGCCTACTACGCGTTCTCGACCCCGGAAGAGGTTGAGGCGCGCCACATCGCGGTGGGCCGCAACCCGAAACTGGGTTACGACAACTTCGACCGGCAGCTGACCGACGCGCAGCGCGCCGCGTTCCTCGCGGAGGGCCGCAAGCCGGTGGTGCGGCTGCGGATGCCCGACGAAGACCTCGGCTGGAACGACCTCGTGCGCGGGCCCACCAACTTCGCCGCGGGCTCCGTGCCGGACTTCGCGCTGACCCGCGCCAACGGAGATCCGTTGTACACCTTGGTCAATCCGTGCGACGACGCGCTGATGAAAATCACCCACGTGCTGCGGGGCGAGGACCTGCTGCCGTCGACCCCGCGGCAGCTCGCGCTGTACCAGTCGCTGATCCGGATCGGCGTCGCCGAGCGCATCCCGGAGTTCGCCCACCTGCCAACGGTATTGGGGGAGGGAACCAAGAAACTCTCCAAGCGCGACCCGCAGTCGAACCTGTTCGCCCACCGCGATCGCGGCTTCATCCCCGAGGGGCTGCTCAATTACCTCGCGCTGCTGGGCTGGGCCATCGCCGACGACCACGACGTGTTCAGTCTCGACGAGATGGTGGCCGCCTTCGACGTCGTGAACGTCAATTCCAATCCCGCGCGGTTCGACCAGAAGAAGGCCGACGCGCTCAACGGCGAGCACATCCGGATGCTCGAGCCGGCGGACTTCGCCGGTCGGTTGCGTGCCTACTTCGAGGCGCACGGCCACCGCCTCGGATTGGATGACGCGGCGTTCGCCACGGCCGCGGACCTGGTGCAGACGCGCATCGTCGTGCTCGCCGACGCGTGGGAGCTGCTGAAGTTCCTCAACGACGACGAATACGAGATCGACCCCAAGGCCGCCGCCAAGGAACTCGGTGCGGACGCGGCCGCGGTGCTGGACGCGGCGCTGACCGCGCTGGACGGCGTGGCGGACTGGACCACCACCGACATCGAGTCCGCCCTCAAGTCCGCGCTCATCGACGGCTTGGGCCTCAAACCGCGCAAGGCCTTTGGCCCGATCAGGGTCGCCGCCACGGGAACGACGGTCAGCCCGCCGTTGTTCGAATCGCTGGAGCTGCTCGGCCGCGACCGCAGCCTGCTGCGGCTACGCGCCGCGCGCGAAACGGTCGGCGGGTAGGCGACGACCTCGCGTGCGGATTGTGTGCCGAGTCTTTGGTAGTCTGCACTGCGGTTTACAAAGGCCGACAACGGCGGGCAGCGGCGGTCTCCCGAGCAGGGCGAAAAGGCTCAGGATGGCCGCTGACCAGCGGTTTTAGGCAGCCAATGGGGTATGGTGTAATTGGCAACACAGCTGATTCTGGTTCAGCCATTCTAGGTTCGAGTCCTGGTACCCCAGCAAAATCGCGCCACCTCAAGCGATTAGGTGGGCTTTTAGGGTGTGAGCTATGCTGGCACTCCGGATCGTCTCTGGATCGTTTCTTGGCCCCGTCGTCTAGCGGCCTAGGACGCCGCCCTCTCACGGCGGTAGCGTGGGTTCGAATCCCATCGGGGCTACAAAATTATTGACCGGTTCCTAACACGGCCGGTGCCGTGGAGCCGCCCACCGGCATGGCCGGCAACCCAAGTTTGCGGTGGTCCCACGAGCGGGCGCGCCGGGCCACGATGCGCACGCAGACGCGCTTGTTCATCATCTGCTCCACGAAGGGCAACATGTCGTCGGTGTAGGGGCCGGTGTAGCGCTCCCAGACGCTGACCCCGACCCGGTGCGCGACGTCCGGATCGTCGACGATCTCCGCGACGCCCTCGAACGACACCCCGCGCAGCGTGTCATAGGTGTGCCCGTCCTCGATCAGGAAGCTCACCCGCGGATCCCGGTTGAGGTTGACCGCCTTCTGCGACTTGGCCTTGGTCTCCAGCCAGATTTCGCCGTCGACGACGGCGTACCACATCGCGGTCAGATGCGGCTGACCGTCGGGGCCGATGGTGGCCAGCGTCCCGGTGCGGCTCTTGTCGACGAAGTCCGCGATTTCGTCCGAGGACATGACGATGCTCGCGCGCTGATTCGTTCCCATGGCGGTCAGTCTGTCAGGACACGTTCGTCGCGTGTGCACCGGTGGCGTTCAGTGTGCGCCGATGGCATCGAGTGTGCGGGTGCGGCGGGATTTTGGCGATTTCGCCGCCGTAGTTACACCCCCGACGCCATCGATGCACACTCGACTCGACGGCCCTACAGCCGCCGGGTCAGCGCCTCGGCGGCCGACAACAGATCGGCGGCCCAGCGTGCACCGGGCCGACGGCCGATCCGGTCGACCGGTCCCGACACCGAGATGGCCGCGACGACGGCACCGCGGCTGTCGCGCACGGGAACCGAGACGCTCGCGACTCCGGGCTCCCGCTCGGCCACACTTTGCGCCCAGCCGCGTCGCCGCACCTCGGCCAGCGTGCGCTCGGTGAACTTGGCCGTCGGGAGCACCGCCTTCTGGGTCGCCGCGTCGCTGTGGGCCAGCAGCACCTTGGCGCCCGAGCCCGCCGTCATCGGCAACCGCGCCCCGACCGGGACCGTATCGCGAAGGCCCGCAGCGGGTTCCAGGGCCGCCACACACACCCGGGCCGTGCCCTCCCGGCGGTAGAGCTGCACGCTCTCCCCGGTGGTCTCGCGCAACAGGGGAAGCACCCCGGCGCTGGCGGCCAGCAGCGGATCGTTGACGTGAGCGGCGAGCTCGCTGACGGCCGGCCCGAGCCGCCACCGCCCTTCGTCGTCGCGGGCCAGCAGGCGATGGACTTCGAGCGCGGCGGCCAGCCGATACGCCGTGGCCCGGGGCAGCCCGGTGCGTTCGCACAGTTCGGCCAACCCGCAGGGGGATTGGGCGATCGTGTGCAGTAGACCCACGGCTTTGTCGAGGACGCCGATGCCGCTATGCTGTCTCACAAGAAGATACTAGCGTCTCGCATTCTGAGATCACAGCCCAAGGTCGATCGGCGAGCCGCGCTTGAGGGAATCGAGGCGAATTCGCGATGGGATCCGGCAAGCCGCGCACCCTGGCCGAAAAGGTGTGGGACGACCACGTTGTGGACAAGGGGAGCGCCGCCGAACAAGGAGGGGCGCCCGACCTCATCTACATCGATCTGCATCTGGTGCACGAGGTCACCAGCCCGCAGGCTTTCGACGGGCTGCGCCTGGCCGGCCGGGGAGTGCGGCGCCCCGACCTGACACTGGCCACCGAGGACCACAACGTGCCGACCGTCGACATCGACAGGCCGATCGCCGACCCGGTGTCGCGCACCCAGGTCGAGACGTTGCGCCGCAACTGCGCCGAATTCGGCGTCCGCCTTTATCCGATGGGCGATATCGAGCAGGGCATCGTGCATGTCGTCGGGCCGCAGCTGGGCCTCACCCAACCGGGAATGACGGTGGTCTGTGGGGATAGTCACACCTCGACGCACGGCGCCTTCGGCGCGCTGGCGATGGGCATCGGCACCTCGGAGGTCGAGCACGTGCTGGCAACCCAGACGTTGCCGCTGCGGCCGTTCAAGACGATGGCGGTCAACGTCGACGGGGAATTGCCCGCCGGTGTGACGGCCAAGGACATCATCCTCGCGTTGATCGCCAAGATCGGCACCGGCGGCGGGCAGGGGCACGTGATCGAATACCGCGGCAGCGCCATCGAATCGCTGTCGATGGAAGGCCGGATGACGATCTGCAACATGAGCATCGAGGCCGGCGCCCGCGCGGGCATGGTGGCACCGGACGCCACCACCTTCGAATTCCTGCGCGACAAGCCGCACGCGCCGCAGGGCGCGCAGTGGGACGCGGCGATGCGCTATTGGCGGGAGCTGCACACCGACCCCGGTGCCGTCTTCGACACCGAGGTCCATCTCGACGCGACATCGTTGAGCCCGTTCGTGACGTGGGGAACGAACCCGGGGCAGGGCGTGCCGCTGGCCGCGGCCGTGCCCGACCCGGAGCTGATGACCGGCGACGCCGAGCGGCAGGCCGCCGAGAAAGCGTTGGCCTACATGGACCTTCGACCGGGTACTCCGATGCGCGATATCGCGGTCGACACGGTGTTCGTCGGCTCTTGTACCAACGGTCGTATCGAAGATCTGCGGGTCGTCGCGGATGTGCTGCGCGGCCGCAAGCTGGCCCCGGGGGTGCGGATGCTCGTGGTGCCCGGCTCCATGCGGGTACGCGCCCAGGCCGAAGCCGAAGGGCTGGGTGAGGTTTTCACCGCAGCGGGCGCCGAATGGCGGCAGGCCGGTTGCTCGATGTGCCTGGGGATGAATCCGGATCAGCTGGCGCCGGGGGAGCGGTGCGCGGCGACGTCCAACCGCAACTTCGAAGGGCGCCAGGGGAAAGGCGGCCGCACGCATTTGGTGTCTCCGGCCGTTGCCGCCGCGACAGCAGTTCGCGGCACCCTGTCCGCCCCGGCCGATTTGAACTGACCCAATCGAGTAAGAAGGCATCAGCATGGAAGCATTCACCACCCACACCGGCATCGGTGTGCCGTTGCGGCGGTCCAATGTCGACACCGATCAGATCATTCCGGCGGTGTATTTGAAGCGCGTCACCCGAACCGGTTTCGAGGACGGTTTGTTCGCGAGCTGGCGCTCGGATCCCTCATTCGTGCTTAACCTCAGCCCCTTTGACCGGGGGTCGGTCCTCGTCGCCGGACCCGATTTCGGGACCGGGTCGTCGCGCGAGCACGCGGTGTGGGCGCTGATGGACTACGGCTTCCGGGTGGTCATCTCGTCTCGATTCGGTGACATCTTCCGGGGCAACGCCGGCAAGGCGGGCCTGTTGGCCGCCGAAGTTTCCCAAGACGGCGTGGAACTACTTTGGAAGCTGATCGAGCAGAGCCCGGGACTGGAAATCACTGCCAATCTTCAAGATCGAAATATCACCGCGGGAACGACGGTGCTGCCGTTCAAGATTGACGACCACACCGCCTGGCGACTGTTGGAAGGGCTCGACGATATAGCCCTTACGCTGCGGAAACTCGACAAAATCGAGTCATACGAAGCCGCGTACCCGCAGTGGAAACCGCGCACTCTGCCCGCTCCCTGAACGGTCGAGAAGGCCGGAATTTTTTCTCGCCCACCTAACTAACCGGGCCGATTTCCAACTCCGCCACCGGTCAAGGGCGGCAACCGGATTGCGAAAACTTCGCAATGCCCGACCCTGAAATTGCGCGTGGCTCTTGGAAATTTGCTGGGTGAGGGTTTACCGTGTGCACTAGTCGGTTCAAATCGAGGACCACTAGCGTCGGAGGGATTGGATGAATAAGGCAGAGCTCATTGATGTGCTCACACAGAAATTGAACACCGACCGACGGCAGGCGACCGCTGCCGTCGAGAACGTCGTCGACACCATTGTGCGCGCGGTGCACAAGGGCGACAGCGTGACCATTACCGGGTTCGGTGTTTTCGAGCAACGGCGCCGCGCGGCGCGGGTGGCCCGCAACCCGCGTACGGGCGAGACGGTGAAGGTGAAGCCGACCTCCGTCCCGGCGTTCCGTCCCGGTGCTCAATTTAAAGCGGTTGTCTCTGGCGCACAGCGTCTCCCGTCGGAAGGACCTGCAGTGAAGCGTGGTGTAGTTTCAAGCGGCGCGGCCAAGAAGACCGCTGCCAAGAAGGCCCCCGCCAAGAAGGCCGCGGCGAAGAAGGCCCCGGCTAAGAAGGCCGCGGCGAAGAAGGCTCCCGCCAAGAAGGCTCCGGCCAAGAAGACCGTCGCCAAGAAGGCTCCGGCCAAGAAGACCGTCGCCAAGAAGGCTCCGGCGAAGAAGGCCGTCGCCAAGAAGGCTCCGGCCCGCAAGGCTCCGGCCAAGAAGGCCGCAACCAAGGCTCCGGCCAAGAAGACCGCCGCAAAGAAGGCTCCGGCCAAGAAGGCCACCGCGCGTCGCGGTCGCCGCTAGGCGGCAGTAGATCAAACGCGAATACCCTTCGGGTCGCAGCGATGCACCCGAAGGGTATTCGCGTGTTATGCCCGCACGTTCGCGGCCAGCGCGCCGCCGATGTGGTCGGCCGCCACCAGCTTGCCGCCCGACAGCGACAGCACCCAGGTGCTGCCCTTGTGATTGCGTGACTTGTCCGGACGCACACCGTCCCGCTCACACCACCACGCGATCAAGTCGGGGATCACCTTGCCCTGTGTGCAAATGACCGGTGTGCCTTGCTGCCCGGCGATGTCGAGGATCCGACGCCGGGCGCGTTTGGGGCTTTTGGCGTAGGACTCCTCGGTGAGGGTCGGCTCGTTGTGCACGGTCACGCCCAACTCCTCGGCCAGCGGTTCCACCGTCTGGTGGCAGCGCAGCCGGTCCGCCGCGTACACGTCGGTGGCGCCGAAGGCCAGCAGCTGCGGAACCAGCGCCTCCGCCTGGGCGCGTCCCCGTTTGTCCAGCGGTCGCTGGGTGTCGTCGCCCTTGAAGCGGGATTTCCGGCCGGCCGTGCCGTGCCGCACCACCACCACGGTGTGCGTGTCGGCGGGATGTTTCGTGAAGTGACGCAACATCTTTCGATCGTGGGAATAGCTGAGAATTTTCAGCGCGTCGGTTATCGGGATCCACACCAATTCGTCGACCTCGTTGCCGGGGGTGAACTCACCGCCGGTGCTGCGCGCCGCCCAGTAGTACACCTTTTTGACGCCCGCCTCGATCGGGTAGCTCACCATGTCGAGCCGCCTGCCCAGGATGGCGTGCTGCCCCGTCTCCTCGCACACTTCCCGCACCGCGGCGACGGGCGCCGTCTCGCCCGGGTCCACCTTTCCCTTCGGCAGCGACCAGTCGTCATAGCGGGGGCGGTGGATCACCGCGATCTCGAGGCCGGGGTTGGCCGAATCGGTCGGTCGCCACAGCACCGCTCCGGCGGCGTGCACGATCCGGCTTCCCGAACGCGAGCTCTTGGTCGGCAAATCAACTCCTGCAGGTCAATTCGGTCGGGGCCGCGCGGTGCGGCCGGGGAACAACCGTAAATCACCACACAGGGGGTTACGGACTGCGGTGCCGCTCCATCAACGACACTTGGTGATCGCGCACGGTGTGGCCCTCCTGCGGCGACGCGATCCACTGCCCGTCGGGCCCGAGCTCCCAGCAGCGGGTGGACGGATCCAGCGCGGACTCGAACAGGTCGTCCAGGTATGAGGTCAGCCGCGGGTCCTTGACCTGAACCAACGCCTCGACGCGCCGGTCGAGGTTGCGGTGCATCATGTCGGCGCTGCCGATCCAGAACTCGTTGATGCGATTGAAATGCATGATGCGCGAATGCTCCAGGAAGCGGCCGAGGATCGAACGGACCGCGATGTTCTCGGAGAATTCGTCGGCGCCGGGGCGCAGCGCGCAGATGCCGCGCACCACCACCTCCACCCGCACGTCGGCCATCGACGCGCGATAGAGCGCGTCGATGACCTGCTCGTCGACGAGGGCGTTCATCTTCAGGCGGATCCGCCCGTTGCCGTGTTCGCGGTGGGCGGCGATCTCGCGCTCGACGCGTTCGATGATGCCGGTGCGAATTCCGTGCGGGGCCACCAGAAGATTGCGATAGGAGACCTTGCGCGAGTAGCCCGTCAGCGAATTGAACAGGTCGGTCAGGTCCGCGCCGATCTCGGGCGACGCCGTCAAGAGCCCGACGTCCTCGTACAGTCGCGCCGTCTTGCCGTTGTAATTGCCGGTTCCGATATGGCAATAACGGCGGATCGCCGAACCCTCACGGCGCACCACCAGGCAGGTCTTGCAGTGCGTCTTGAGCCCGACGTAGCCGTAGACGACATGCACGCCCGCCTGCTCCAGCGTTCGCGCCCAGCGGATGTTGGCCTGCTCGTCGAAACGCGCCTTGATCTCCACGAGCGCCACCACCTGCTTGCCCGCCTCGGCGGCGGCGATGAGCGCCCGAACGATCGGCGAATCGCCGGATGTGCGGTACAGCGTCTGCTTGATCGCCAGCACATTCGGATCGGCCGCGGCCTGCTCGATGAATCGCTGCACGCTCGTGGAGAACGATTCGTACGGATGATGAAGCAGCACATCGCCTTCGCGCAGCGTCGCGAAGATGCTCCTGGGCGTCTCGCGATCGACGAATGCGGGGCTGGTGGCGGGGACGAAAGCCGGGTCTTTGAGCGCCGGCCGGTCGACGCTGTAGACCTGCCACAATGACGACAGGTCCAGCAGGCCCGGCACCTCGATGACGTCGCCCGGATTCACGTCGAGTTCGCGCAGCAGCAATTCCAGCATGCTCTCGGTCATGTCGTCGGCGACCTCGAGTCGCACCGGGGACCCGAATCGCCTGCGCGCCAATTCCCGTTCCAGCGCTTGCAACAGGTCTTCGTCGCGGTCCTCTTCGACCTCGTAGTCCGCGTTGCGGGTAATGCGGAAAGCGTGATGCTGAACGATCTCCATGCCCGGGAACAGCACCGGCAGGAAGGCCGCGATCAGCTCTTCCATTGGCAGGTAGCGGATTATCCCGGACCCCTCGGCCTCGTCCGTATGGCCGCGGGCGCCCAATTCGACGAAGCGATCCACGTTGTTGGGCACCTTCACTCGCGCGAAGTGCTGGCCGCCGTCCTCGGGTTGGCGCACCATCACCGCCAGGTTCAGGCTCAGGCCACTGACGAAGGGGAAGGGGTGGGCGGGGTCGACGGCGAGGGGAGTCAGCACGGGGAAGACCTGATCGTGGAAATAGGTCGACAGTTCGTCGCGCTCGCCCTGATCCAAATCGGCCCACGTGACTATATGTATGCCTTCCTCGGCGAGCGCCGGGCGCACCGAATCGAGGAACACCCGCGCGTGCCGGGTCGCGATGCGTTGGGTCTGCTCGCCGATGAGGGCCAGTTGCTCGCGCGGCGTCAGGCCGTCGGCCGAGCGAACCGACAGCCCCATCTCGTCGCGGCGCTTGAGCCCGGCGACGCGGACCATGTAGAACTCGTCGAGGTTGGAGGCGAAGATGGCCAGGAACTTGGCTCGTTCCAGCAGGGCCAACGAATTGTCGGCGGCCAGCGCCAGCACGCGGGCGTTGAAATCGAGCCAGCTCAGTTCCCGGTTGAGGTAACGGTCCTCCGGCAGGTCGGTGATGGCGGACGGCGTCGCGGCGGGCGGTGCCGCCACGGCCGAGTCCGGATGCCACAAATTCTCGTCGGGGCGCGCCTCGGCTTCGGTTTCAGTCACCCTGCGATCATTGCTCATCACGCGCCGATGCTGCTAGCGCTCGTTGGACATCCATTCCCCGTTGGCACGACGTTCACCCCGACGACAGGTACCGCCAGGTTCACTGCTGCACCAGCGCCCGGGCGGTCGCGGCACCGACCCCCAGCCGGCGCGCGGCGGCGAGGTCGTCGGGAGTGTCGACGTCGCAGCGCAGGCCCGGCCACGCGCCGGTCAGTTCGATCGCACCCGAACGCCGATGCCGCGCCGCCGAATCGGCGCCGAACTGCGGATCGAGCTGGGCGCCGAAGGCGAACAGGGCGGCGGTTCCGGTCGCCAGCCGGTCGGCGACGAAGCTGCGCCGGTGCTGCCGCGCCGCGGCGATCGCCTCGGCCAGCTCCTGTGTCTGCAGCGCGGGCAAATCGCCTTGCAGCACAACGATATTCGGGAAGAACCCACCCACCGCCCGCTCCGCGGTGGCGATGGCGTTGTTCAGCGGGTCGCCGTGCCCCTCGGGCGTCGGGTCGGCCAGCACCTCGGCCCCCAGCTCGGTGGCCGCCGCGGCCGCGGCCTCGTCGGGGGTGACGACCGAAATGGAACCCAACGCATCAACGCGGGTCGCGGCCGTGAGGGTGTCGATCAACATGGCGAGCACCACGCTCTCCCGGGTGCGCGCCGAGAAAACCGGGGCCAGCCTCGTCTTGGCCGCGGCCAACCGCTTGACGGCGACAATCAGGGCGACGTCTTTACCCGCGTCGTCGGCTCGTATGCCGCTCATGACATCTCATCCTGCCAGCGACGGACGCGCTGGCTCGCGTGACGTCCGCTGATCTAGGGTGTAGCGGCTGCAACACGCTGGAGAAAAAGACGGGGGTGGTTGATGACCGGCTCGAACGGCGCCGTCGCGGTCATGGGTGCCGGCGCGTGGGGCACCGCGCTGGCCAAGGTGCTCGTCGAGGCCGCGGAACCGGACGCGGAGGTCACGCTGTGGGCCCGTCGCTCTGATGTGGCGGACCGCATCAACGCCACCCGATCCAACCCCGACTATCTGCCCGGCACGGCGCTGCCGGCCGGCATTCGCGCCACCACCGACGCGGCCGACGCGCTCGACGGCGCCTCGACCGTGCTGCTGGCGGTGCCCGCTCAAACGATGCGCGCCAACCTGGAGGGGTGGGCGCCGCTGGTGCCCGACGGTGCCACCCTGGTCAGCCTGGCCAAGGGCATCGAGCTGGGCACCCTGATGCGGATGAGTCAGGTCATCGTGTCGGTGACGGGGGTGGACCCGGCGCAGGTCGCGGTGATCTCGGGACCGAACCTGGCCAGCGAGATCGCCGAATGCCAGCCCGCCGCCACGGTCGTCGCGTGCAGCGATTCCGGCCGGGCCGTCGCGCTGCAGCGCATGCTGAACACCGGCTACTTCCGCCCCTATACCAATAGTGATGTTGTCGGCACCGAGATCGGCGGCGCCTGCAAGAACGTCATCGCGCTCGCGTGCGGCATGGCGGCAGGCGTCGGGCTAGGCGAAAACACCGCGGCTGCGATCATCACCCGGGGTCTGGCCGAGATCATCCGGTTGGGGATCGCGCTCGGCGCCAAGGGCGCCACGCTGGCCGGCCTGGCCGGGGTGGGCGACCTGGTGGCGACGTGCACGTCGCCGCAGTCGCGCAACCGGTCCTTCGGCGAACGCCTGGGCCGCGGCGGGACGATGGAGTCGGCGATGCAGGCGGGCGGTGGCCACGTCGTCGAGGGCGTGACGTCGTGTGAATCGGTGCTGGCGCTCGCGTCGAGTTACGACGTGGAGATGCCGCTCACCGACGCCGTGCACCGGGTCTGCCACAAGGGGCTGTCGGTGGACGAGGCGATGGCCCTGCTGCTGGGCCGCAGGACCAAGCCCGAGTGATCATCGACCGAAAACCCCAGCTAGCGACCCGCCGCCCGGCCCGAGCGCCGCGCAACCGGTAGCCTCTTTAGGTTGTGAGTGCCAGCGGGAACCGCGTGCGCGTCGCCGTCGTCTTCGGCGGGCGCAGCAACGAGCACGCCATCTCGTGCGTGTCCGCGGGCAGCATCCTGCGCAACCTCGACCCGCAGCGGTTCGAGGTGGTCGCGGTCGGCATCACCCCGGAAGGGTCCTGGGTGCTCACCGACGGTGACCCGGACGCGCTCGCCATCACCAACCGGCAACTGCCCGAGGTCACGGCTCAGTCGGGCACGGAGCTGGCCCTGCCGGCGGACCCGGGCCGCGGCGGCCAATTGGTCTCCCTGTCGCCCGGGGCCGGTGAGGTGCTGACGTCCGTCGACGTGGTGTTCCCGGTGCTGCACGGTCCCTACGGCGAAGACGGCACGATCCAGGGCCTGCTGGAACTGGCCGGGGTGCCTTACGTCGGCGCGGGCGTGCTGGCCAGCGCGGCGGGCATGGACAAGGAGTTCACCAAGAAGCTGTTCGTCGCCGAGGGGCTGCCGGTGGGCCCGTACGCGGTGCTGCGCCCGTCGCGCTCGACCCTGCGGCCCGAGGAGTGCGAGCGGCTGGGCCTGCCGGTGTTCGTCAAGCCCGCCCGGGGCGGCTCCTCGATCGGGGTCACCCGGGTGTCGAGCTGGGACGAGCTGGCCGCCGCCGTCGCCCTGGCACGCCGCCACGACCCGAAGGTGATCGTGGAGGCGGCGATCACGGGTCGCGAGCTGGAGTGCGGAGTGCTCGAAATGCCCGACGGCACAATCGAAGCCAGCACGTTGGGCGAGATCCGAGTGGCGGGGGTGCGGGGACGTGAGGACTCGTTCTACGACTTCGCCACCAAATATCTCGACGACGCAGCCGAATTGGACGTGCCGGCCAAAGTCGACGACGACATCGCCGACGCCATCCGGCATTTGGCGATCCGGGCGTTCAAGGCCATCGACTGTCAGGGTCTGGCCCGCGTCGACTTCTTCCTCACCGACGACGGGCCGGTGCTCAACGAGATCAACACGATGCCGGGGTTCACCACGATCTCGATGTACCCGAGGATGTGGGCGGCCAGCGGCGTGGACTATCCCACCCTGTTGGCGACCATGGTGGAAACGGCGTTGGCGCGCGGGGTGGGTTTGCGCTAACCGGCTGGCCCCGGCTTGATCGGCACCGCCGCAATGGTGTGATCGATCAATTCGGAGAGTTGCTGAATGGGCGTCGGGCCCGACCCCGACGGCAACGTGAGCGCCACATACACCGGCCGGTCCACGGCATACCAGGTGGATCGGCCCGCGTCACCGGCGGATTGCTGCTCGGGACGCACCTCGAACCACTGCACCCGGTCGACGACCTGAATCGGGGACCCGACCACGAACTCGGCGGGGCGGTCGAGCCCGCAGCGCAGCACCACGGGCTGACTGTCGGGCCCGGCGCGCCACGCGGTGGCGCCCTGGGGGGCCGGCTGCGCGATGGGTGCGCGTTGATAGTCGCCGAGTCGCTGCGGCAGGGCCCCGGCCAGTGCCCGGCACGCGGGGCTGTCGGCCTGCGGCGCCGGGGCGGCCGCCAGGGCGACCGGTTGCGGCGGCGCCTGGCGGTTGGCCGCGATCACCAGGATCGTGCCGATCGCCACGACCGCCACGGCGACCGCCGCGATGATCAGCGCGGTCGGCGGTCCCTCGTCCCCGGCGGGGCCGGTATCGGCGTCGGTCGTCACCGCCCGCGCACCTCCTATCTCTGGCACGACGGCGCGGGGCTCTACACTGGCGCGGGCCGCTCGCGCGGGCAGTTACTGAACTTACCGCAGGTCGGAGAGTGGATAGCGGGCCGCACGGGCCCGGACGCGCGGAGGAGGTGGCGTGCCCGACGACGCATCGAATCCCACCCTGCAGCAACTCGGTGAGTTCACCGTCATCGATCGGCTGGTGCGCGGTCGCCGACAGCCGGCCGCGGTCGCGGTCGGGCCCGGCGACGATGCGGCCGTGGTGCAGGCCCGGGACGGGCGCCTCGCGGTGTCGACCGACATGCTGGTGCAGGATCGGCACTTTCGCCTGGACTGGTCGACGCCCCACGACGTCGGCCGCAAGGCCATCGCCCAGAACGCCGCGGACATCGAGGCGATGGGCGCGCGCCCAACGGCGTTCGTGGTCGCGTTCGGCGGGCCCGGTGACACCCCGGTGGCGGAGGTGGACGCGCTGGTCGGCGGGATGTGGGACGAGGCCCAGCGCATCGGCGCGGGCATCGCCGGCGGCGATCTGGTCAGCTGCCCGCAGTGGGTGATTTCCGTGACGGTACTGGGCGAGCTGGACGGCCGCGCGCCGGTGCTGCGGTCCGGCGCCAAGGCGGGCTCGGTGATCGCGGTCGCCGGTGAACTGGGTCGCTCGGCGGCGGGGCTTGCCCTGTTCGGCAAGGGGATTGAGGGTTTCGACGCGCTGCGCCGCCGGCATCTGGTTCCCCAGCCGCCCTACGGGCAGGGGGTGGCCGCGGCGGCCGGGGGAGCCCAGGCGATGATCGACGTCTCCGACGGCCTGGTCGCCGACCTGCGCCACGTCGCCGAGGCGTCCGCCGTGACGATGGACCTGTCGACCGCGGCGCTGGCGGCGGACCGCGACGCACTAAGCGCCGCGGGCGCCGCCGTCGGCGCCGACCCGTGGCCGTGGGTGCTGGGCGGCGGCGAAGACCACGCCCTGGTGGCATGTTTCGCCGGACCCGCACCGGCCGGATGGCGCATCATCGGGCGGGTGCTCGAGGGCAAGCCCGACGTGGTTGTCGACGGGCGCGAGTGGACGGGTTACGCCGGCTGGCAGTCGTATGACCGTTAGGGTGGCGCGGTGAGTGAAATGGGGCCGCGATGACGGCGCGCCCGTTGGCGGAACTCGTCGAGCACGGTTGGGCGGCCGCGTTGCAGCCGGTGGCCGATCAGGTGGCCGCGATGGGCCAGTTCCTGCGGGACGAGATCGCGGCCGGGCGCAGGTACCTGCCGGCGGGTCCGAACGTCTTGCGGGCGTTCACCTTTCCATTCGACGATGTCCGGGTGTTGATCGTCGGGCAGGACCCGTACCCGACGCCGGGACACGCCGTGGGACTGAGCTTTTCGGTGGCCCCCGACGTGCGCCCGCTGCCGCGCAGCCTGGCCAACATCTTCGACGAATACGCCGCCGACCTCGGTCACCCGCCGCCGTCGTGCGGCGATCTGACGCCGTGGGCCGAGCGCGGCGTGATGCTGTTGAACAGGGTGCTCACCGTGCGACCCAGCAATCCGGCCTCGCATCGGGGCAAGGGCTGGGAGGCGGTGACCGAGTGCGCCATCCGCGCGCTGGCCGCGCGCTCGCAGCCGCTGGTGGCCATCCTGTGGGGCCGCGACGCCTCGACGCTCAAACCGATTCTCGCCGAAGGCAATTGCGTGGCGATCGAGTCGCCCCACCCCTCACCGCTGTCGGCGTCGCGGGGGTTCTTCGGGTCGCGTCCGTTCAGTCGCGCCAACGAGCTCTTGACGGGCATGGGCGCCGACCCGATCGATTGGAGGCTGCCGTGACCGAGATGACCGCATTGCGGGCCCACCACCGGGGCGGCCCGGAACGACTCGTCGTGGAGCGCGCGCCCGTACCGGCCCCGGCCGCGGGCGAAGTCCTGGTGGCCGTCCACGCCGCGGCCATCACGTTCGACGAGTTGACGTGGGATGAGACCTGGACCCGGGTGAACCAGACACCGGTCATCCCGTCCCACGAGGTGTCGGGCGTTGTCGGCGAGGTGGCGCCGGGCGTGACGTATTTCGCGCCCGGCGACGAGGTGTACGGGCTCATCGACTTCGACCGCGACGGCGCCGCCGCCGAATTCGTCTGTGTGCCGGCGGCGGACCTGGCCGCCAAGCCGTCGACGGTGTCGCACGCCGTCGCGGCCGCGCTGCCGCTAGCCGGTCTGACCGCCCTGCAAGCGTTGGTCGACCACGCCGGCGTGCGGTCCGGCGAGGCCGTGTTGGTGCACGGCGGCGCGGGCGGCGTGGGCGCGCTGACGGTCCAGCTGGCCGCGATGCTGGGCGCGCGCGTAACCGCGACGGTGCGCAGCGACGCCGGCGATCTCGTCCGCGGATACGGGGCCACCCGCGTGATCGATGTCCGCACCGAGGCGTTCGACGACGGGGTCTACGACGTCGTGATCGACACCGTCGGCGGCGAGACGCTGGAGCGTTCGTTTCCCGTGCTGCGCCGCGGCGGCCGGCTGATCACCCTGTCGGCGCCACCGCCAGAGGGTCGAGCCGACGAATACGGCGTCACGGCAATATTTTTCATCGTCACACCGAATCGCGATCAGCTCGCCGAGCTCGCCGCGCTGGTCGACAGCGGACGGTTGCGCGTGGATATCGCGCAGACGTTCCCCCTCGACAGGGGGCGGGAGGCGTTCGAAAGCCGCAACCACCCGGGCCATCGCCCCGGCAAGACGGTCATTGTCGTCCGCGGTTAGCGCGGTTCCTGTTGGGCGGTTTCTTTGTAATCCCTTGTGCCACTTTGGTTTCACTAGTCACAGAGCGGGCATTTTTGTCGGTGGGTGTTCCTAGAGTTTGAGGCATGGGTGTCAGCAGTCGTGAGGAGATCGTCGAGGTCATCGACGCGCTCGGTGGCGACGCTGAGCGCCTGTGTGAGTTGTCCTTTGACGTCCTCACCACGCCGGAGCGGCTGCGAGCCTTGGAGCGGGTGGAAAGCGTGGCACGCCGGCTGCGGGCGCCTCAGCATGCGTTGATCAATCAGCTTTCCGCGCAGGCCAGTGCCGAAGAGTTGGGTGGCTCGCTGCGCGTGGGGCTGGCCGACCGGTTGCGGATCACCAAGGCCGAGGCGGGCCGGCGCATCGAGGAAGCCGCCGACCTGGGCGAGCGCCGGGCGTTGACCGGTGAGCCGTTGCCGCCGAAATTGAGCGCGACCGCGGCCGGTCAGCGCGAGGGGCTGATCGGCGAGGGGCACGTCAAGGTGATTCGCGGCTTCCTGGCCCATCTGCCGGCCGAGGTCGACGCGTTGACCCGGCAGGCCGCCGAAGCCGACCTGGCTGTCAAGGCCGCCGCCTATCGCCCCGACGAATTGGCCACTTACGCAAAGCGGTTGATGGATTGGCTGCACCCCGACGGGGAATTCAGCGACGCCGAGCGGGCCCGCAAGCGCGGCATCACCCTGGGCGCCCAGGAGTGCGACGGCATGTCGCGCCTCAGCGGCCTGGTGACCCCGGAGTTGCGGGCCGCTATCGAGGCAATGCTCGCCAAGCTGGCGGCCCCGGGCGCGTGCAACCCCGAGGATGAGACGCCGATCGTCGACGCGACACCCGACCAGGACGCGGTGCGTCGCGATATTCGCAGCCCGGCACAGCGCAACCACGATGCCTTCCTGGCCGCGCTGCGCGGCCTGCTGGCCTCCGGTGATCTGGGTCAGCACAATGGCTTGCCGGTGTCGATCGTGGTCAGCACCACGTTGCAGGATCTTGAGGCGGCCGCCGGCAAGGCGCTGACCGCCGGCGGCACCTTGGTGCCGATGGCGGATGTGATCCGCTGGGCCGGCCACGCTCACCACTACTTGGCGATCTTCGACAAGAGCAGGTCGTTAGCACTGCACCACACCAAGCGGTTTGCTTCCCCGGCGCAGCGAATCATGTTGTACGCCAGAGACCGTGGGTGTACAAAGCCGGGGTGTGATGCGCCGGCCTACCACAGCCAGGTCCACCACGTCACGGGCTGGCAAGCCACCCGCCGCACCGACATCGACGACCTGACCCTGGCCTGCGGGCCCGACAACCGACTCGCCGAAAAGGGCTGGACCACCCGCGCCAACGCCCGTGGCGAAACGGAATGGCTCCCGCCCGCGCACCTGGACCGTGGGCAACCTAGAACCAACAACTTCCACCACCCCGAAAGATTCCTCCGTGACACCGACGACGACGAACCCGTTTGACGTAACGACCCGTTTCGCCCGGCTTCGCCGCGCTCACGATCGGCGTGGCCTGGTGGCGGCGATCCGTTTCGCCCGGCTTCGCCGCGCTCACGATCGCCGCGGGCGCCTGACACCATGAAGCTATGTACGACTTGGAAGACACCATCCGGGAGCGGCATTCGACGCGGCTGTTCCTGCCCGACCCGGTGCCGCGCCACCTGGTGCGGGAATCGCTGGAGCTGGCCATGCGCGCGCCGTCGAACTCCAATGTGCAGCCATGGCACCTGGTCTTCGTCGCCGGCGCCGCCCGCGACCGGTTGGTGACCGCGATGCTGGAAAAGGCCCGCGCCGAACCGCCCCGCGTACCGCAGCTGCCCGCCGAGTTCGCCCATTTCCGCAGCGACACCGGCGCGCACGTGTACGGCTCGATGGGCATCGCCCGCCACGACAGCGAGGCGCGGCGCATCGCCGTGCTGCGCAACTGGGAGTTCTTCCGCGCCCCGCTGGGTGCCATCGTGTGCATGCATCGCGACCTCGGCTACGCCGACAGCATGGGAGTGGGTATGTTCCTGCAGACCTTGCTGCTCGCCCTGACCGCGCGCGGACTGGGAACCTGCGTGCAGGTGGCGATCGCCGGTTACCCCGACGTGGTGCGCGCGCAGCTGAACATCCCGCCGGCGCTGAACATCCTGTGCGGCCTGTCCATCGGCTACTCCGACCCCGATTTCCCCGCCAACAAGTTACGCATCGGGCGCGACGCGGTGGACGAGCACGCCGTGTTCCTCGACGAGTGAGGACTAATCCGCGAAGTTCACGTCCTTCGTGACGGATTTCCACTCTTCGATCGATGACGAGAGCGCGGCGATCTTGTCGCGCATGGCTTTGAGCACGTCGCGACCCAACAGCAGCCGCAGCGGCGGCTCATCGAGGGTGGTCACCATGAGCACGGCTTCGGCGACCTTGCGCGGGTCGCCGGGGAGATGATCGGCGAACTGCTTGATCAGATCCTTGCGCGCCGCCACGTCGACGTAATCGGCTATCGGCGTGGCCGACTCCTTCATCGATCGCGTCGCCCAATCGGTGCGGAAGGCACCCGGCTCGATCGCGGTCACCCTGATGCCCAGCGGGCGCACCTCGGTGGCGAGGGCCTCGGTGATCGCCTCGAGCGCGAACTTGGTCGACGAGTAGTAGGCGTTGGGCGGGTTGGCCACCAGGCCGGTCATCGACGACATGTTGATGATGTGCCCGGAGCTGCGCGCACGCATGCCCGGCAGCACCGCCTTGATCATGTTGACCGCACCGAAGTAGTTGACCTCGAACAGCTTTCGGACCTCGGCGTCCTCGCCCTCCTCCACGGCGGACAGGTATCCGTGACCGGCGTTGTTGACCAGCACATCGATGCCGCCGAACGCGTCGTCGGCGGCCGACACCGCGGCCGCGATCTGCTTCGGGTCGGTGACGTCGAGCGCGACGGCCAGGGCGCGATCCCCGAACTCGTCGGCGAAGTCCCGCACCGCGTCGGCGCGCCGCGCGGTCACTACCGTGCGGTGTCCCGCTTCCAGTGCCGCGCGGGCGATTTCGCGGCCGAAGCCGGTGGAGCAGCCGGTGACAAGCCAGCGCGCCATCTCAGGCCGGCCCTTCGGGCAGGCGCCGCAGATACGCCGTCCGCCGCTCGGCGAGTTGAGCGGCCCGTTCCTGCGGGCTGACCCGTGGCAGCTCGGGCAGTTCGGTGTCGAGCCGGTCCAGCTTGACGACCCGACCGCGCGCGCCGAGGTCCTCGCGGGGGCCCGACTCGCCGAATTCGGCCATCCGCAGGGTCAGGATCCCTTCCCGCAGGCCGTCGGAATCGATCCAGTTGGCCACGCCGGGGTCGGTCGGCGCGATCACGTAGGTGTACGTGCCGTCCTCGTTGGGAACCGACTGCGCTTTATTGAGGCTGCCGGTGCGGTCGAGGATGTTCAGCGTGGTGCCCCAGATGTTGCTCAGCGGAACCGTGAAGTATTCGGCGCCACCGTCGTTGAGGTCCACCACGAACGCCTCGTCGGGGGCGAGATCGAAGCGGCCCATGACGTACACCTGGTTGCGCATCGCGCCGGCCTTGTCGGCCGACCACGCAAGGTCGAAGTGGTTGGGCGGCATCTTGTAGACGCCGTGGCTGAGCTTGCCGGTGAAGTTGGCGAAGTGCGCCATCATCGCCGCGGTGGCCTCGGCCTGCTCGTCGCGCGTGCGCGCGGGCGCTAGCGGGGGACCACCAAGCCGTTGCACCTCAATGTGATTGGGGTCGTCGCGCCCCCAGTCCAACAACACGTCCCGGATGTAGAACTCGTGCGCCGCCGGGGTGGTCCGCACGTGGTTGGGCCGCCCACCGGCGGGGTCGGCGTCCACCGTGATCGTGTAGCTGCCGTCGGAGTCGACGTGCATGGTGCGGCCGTTGAGCACGTCGACGGTGCCCATGTTGGCGTCCCAGAGCGTGAAGTAGTTCTCGGTCATGCGGTGCTCGCCCACCCGGCCGTGAATTTCGTAGCGTTCATCGCCGGAGATCGGGATCACCCGGTATACGCTGTCGGGATTGTCGATGCCCCAACGAGATCCGGGGATGCGGCGGCCGTCGACCGGGTGCGCCAGCCGGGTGATGCAGCCGACCTTCGGCCGCAGCTTGTCCTGGTTGGACGACCACACCGCGGCCGAGAACATCACCTCGGCGAACGCGGCGTCGAACCGCTCCCGCATCGCCTCCGACGCCTTCGCCCGGCCCAGCCAGGTCTGCGCCACCGCCTGGTAGGCGGACCTGACGGTGGGGTGTTCGATCAGCTCGAGGGCGGCCAGTTCCTGTTCGTGCTGGGAGGCCGTGGCGACGGGATCATCGGGCATTTGATTTTCCTAAAGGCTTGTCGTATAACACGAACCGTTTCAGAACTTCAGATGCTGACTGACGTCGCCGACCTGGTCGACGAACATTGTGCGGCTGTCGAACCGCCAGGCGCCGTCCACCCGCTGGAACGTGTCCTTGTAGTGCCCGGTCACGATCACCTGCAGCGGCAGGTCGGGGGTGGCCTGGGTGACGCAGTAGTAGGACGTGCTGCGGGCGGTCCCCGCGGCCTCGTCGATATACAGCTGCACGTTGGTCGTGTTGTGCTTGGTCTTCGGCGTGCCGTCGGAGTAGATGCGGGTGGCCATCTCATACATCTCGCGCACCCGGGTGGCGCCGGCGAACACCGTCTCCGGCGGTCCGTCCTCCACGCCGCAGATCCGGCCGTGCTCGAAGAGCCTGGCCACCCCGTCCAGGTCGCCGCCATCGAGAAGCTCGGCGTAGGTGTAGATCAGGTTGGTGATTTCCGTTGCGCTGTCACTCATGTGAAACCACCTGTCGGGCCCGTCTCCGCCGCTTCCGCGAACAATGGTGGCAGAACCGGTCCAATTTACATAGAACCGACCATTACTCTTGATCGCCGTGACCCTATCTTGGACGCCGGCCCGGCTCGGCAACCTGACCGGCAAACGAGTCGTCGTGACGGGCGCGACCAACGGCGTCGGGCTCGGGACCGCCCGCGCCCTGGCCAACGCCGGCGCGCACGTGATCATGGCGGTGCGCAACACCGAGCTGGGCGAGCAGCGCGCCGCCGATATCGGCGGATCCACCGCGGTCGCGCGGGTCGACCTCGCCGATCTGTCGTCGGTGCGCGCGTTCGCGCAGTCGGTCGACGACGACGTCGACATCCTGATCAACAACGCCGGCGCGCTGACCGAGCGCCGCACCGAAACGGTCGACGGCTTCGAGAAGACGCTGGGCACCAATCTGCTCGGGCCGTTCGCGCTGACCAACCTGCTGCTGCCCCGGATCCGGTCGCAGATCATCAACGTGGGCTCCGACGCGCACCGATCGGCGACGCTGCGCCCGGACGACCTACACCTGCGCCGACACAAGTGGACCAGGCTCGGCGCCTACGGGCAGTCGAAGCTGGCGGTGATGCTGTGGGGCCTTGAGCTCGACCGCCGGCTGCGCGCCGCCCGATCGCCCATCGTCAGCCAGCTCACCCATCCGGGCTGGGTGGCCTCGAATCTGTCGCAGGTCGGCGACTCGCCGCTGATGGCGGTGGCCCACAAAGGGGTCAAGGCGGTGGCCGACCGGCTGGCCAACGACATCGACCAGGGCGCGGCGCCCACGCTGTACTGCATCAGCGAACCGATTCCGCCGGGCAGCTACGTCGGCGTCAGCGGCAGGTTCGGCCTGCGCGGCGGCCCGGTGCTCGCCGGCCGCTCGCCGGTCGCCTGCGACTACGAGGCGGCCGCGCGCCTGGTGGCCTTCGCCGAACAAGAGACCGGCACGACACTGGAGGTGTAGTCATGGGTGAACTCGACAACAAGGTCGCCGTGATCACCGGCGCGGCGCGCGGCCAGGGCCGCAGCCACGCGGTGGCCTTCGCCGAACAGGGCGCCGACATCATCGCGGTGGACATCTGCGCCGACATCGACGCGATTCCCTACCCCTGTCTCTTATACACATCT
>NZ_LATC01000051.1:0-34948 GCF_001414075.1 Mycobacterium sp. UM_11
GGCGCGCTCGATCTCGACCGGATTCGGCTGGTCGACCGCGCCCGCGGTGAAGCGCCAGAGGCCGGCGGCGGCGGTGGCCTCGGCGTTGTCGCCGACCACCGCGAACAGCTCGGCGCGCTTGCCCAGGGTCTCCGCGTCGCGGCCGGCGGCCCGCGCACCGGCGCCGAACGCGGCCAGCAGTACGGGGTTCGTGACGTCGCGGGCCTGACCGATCCAGCCGTCGCCGTATTGCCCGGCCAGCGTTGCGCTCTGGGGTCCGCTGGCGGCCACGAAGATCGGTGGCGGCGTCGGCGGCGCGTCGTAGAGCTTCAACGCGTTGGTCTGAAAGTAGCGGCCCGCGAACGAGGTTCGTGTTCCGCTCCACAACTGACGAATCAGGCCGATGGCCTCGACCAGCCGGTCGTGACGCTCGGCGTACTTACCGAAGGCGTTGGTGGTCGCCTGCTCGTTGAGCCGTTCGCCGGTGCCGACCCCCAGGAACACCCGCCCGGGATACAGGATCGCCAGGGAGGCAAAGGCCTGCGCGACGACGGCCGGGTGGTAGCGGTAGGTGGGGCAGGTCACCCCCGTCCCGAACGAGAGCCGGCTGGTGGCGTTGCCAACCAGCGCCAGCGTCAGCCACGGAAACATCGAATGGCCCTCGTTGTCCTGCCACGGTTGCATGTGGTCGCTGGCCCATGCGTATTGAAAGCCGGCCTGTTCGGCCGCCCGCGCGTGCGCCACCAGCTGATCGGTGCGGAATTGCTCGTGCGAGAGCACCACACCGACCCCCTTGCGCGTTGGCGGCGGCGCGGCGGGCGTGGCGTGGTCGTCCGCCGGACGCCCGCACGCGGTGGGGAGCCCGGCGGCGCCCAGCATGCCCGCACCGGCGGCCATCCGCCCGAACGCACGACGCGAGACGCCGGTCACCAAGGTGAAGTACCCGCCGCTTGGGCAACGACACCCTCGCTCAGCGGCTAGCCTGACTCGGGTGAGTCCCCAGGCGCGCCCGGCGCGGAAGGCCGACGTCCGCGAGCTGTCCCGCACGCTGGCCCGGGCGTTTTACGACGACCCGGTGATGACGTGGCTGCTGCCCGACGCGCGGGCGCGAACGGCGAACCTGTACCGGGTGTTCGCGACGATGACCCGCCACCACCATCTGCGCTGCGGCGGCGTCGAGGTGGCCTGCGACGGCCCGGACATCGGCGCGGCGGCGCTGTGGGATCCGCCGAATCAGTGGCGCGAGACGCGCCTGGGCGAGCTGGCGATGACCCCGACGTTCCTGCGGGTGTTCGGCCTGCGCGCCGCGAGGGCGCGCGGCGTGCAGGAGCTGATGAAGCGCACGCATCCCGAAGAGCCGCACTGGTATCTGGCCGCGATCGGGAGCGACCCTTCGGTCCGTGGCAGGGGTTTCGGCCAGGCGCTGATGCGGTCGCGGCTGGAGCGTTGCGACGCCGAGTATTGCCCGGCCTACCTCGAGTCGAGCAAGCCCGAAAACGTGCCGTACTACGAACGTTTCGGTTTCACGGTGACCCGCGAGCTGGTGTTGCCCGACGGCGGCCCGACCATGTGGGCGATGTGGCGCTCGCCGCGCTAGCGTTTAGCCCCCCAATTCGGCGGGCAACCGTTTCCGCATGAGCGAAAACCCCCAGGGCGAAGTCGACCCCGCGGACTTTCCCGAGGAAGGCGGGCCCGGTGACACCCTGAACGCGAGCGAAGGCACCGATTCCGACGAAGTCCTCAACGACGACGGCGACATCGTCGTCGACCCGCCCGAGGACTGGAGCGAAGCCAACCGCTTCGGCATGACCGCGCGGGAAGAGCGCGAGGGCGAATCCCTTGATGCCCGGCTCGCCGAGGAGGAACCGGACGTCTCTCCCGATGCGCTGGGCGACGGGGCGGCCCCGGTCGCCGACGGTCCGCCCGGGCGCGCTCATCGCGGCCAGATCGACGGGGCGCCCGAAGACGGCGAGTCGCTCTATGAGGTCGTCGACGAGAACGGGGCGCCGGACTTCGCCCGGACGACGGAGTGAGGGCGCCAGTGTTCGACTGTTCACTGCACGCGTGGGCGGCGCGCGTCGCTAGGGGCTGCTCTTCCAGCCGGCGATGCCGATCGCGATCATCCGCAACTGCTTGACCGCGATCCGCCGAATGTCTTCCAGCGCCTCGGTGCTCTGGGCATCCTCGATGGCCTCGGCGATGACGATCATCGCGTTGACGAACAGGGTCGCCAGCACGTTGAGGTCCTCGGTGCTCCACTCGTGCAGCCGCGGAAAGCGCGCGAGGTCGGTGGCCAACTCGGAGGTGATCAGCCGGATCTCGGTGCGGATGGCGTAGCGCAGCACGCTTAGGCCGCTGTTGCGCTCGCGCGCGATGAATCGCCAATGCTCCCGCCGCTGTGCGACGCTCGCGACCAGGATTTCCACGGACGACTCGATGACCCGGTTCGGGTCTAGCTTGCCGGCCCGCGCGTCGCGCAAGGTATCGCGCAAGCTGCGGAACGACTCGTCGATCAAAACCAGGCCCAGGGCCTCCATCGACTCGAAGTGGCGGTAGAAGGCCGCCGGGACGATGCCGACCTCCCGCGTCACCTCGCGCAGGCTCAGGCTGGAAAAGCCGCGATCCTGCAGCAACTTGAGCGCCGCGGCGATGATCGCGCGCCGGGTCGCCTCCTTGCGCTCCTCGCGAGACCGGCTTTCGCGTGAGCGTTCGCGACCAGAACCGCGCACCCGTGAGCTAGGAGTACGGCTGTTCACTATGTGAACCCTACCACAGACCAGCAGTAAAGCCTTGACTGACCGGGTGGTGCGGCCCCACGGTATACATATGTTCACTCAAACGACTTCTGGTCGGGCCCTCGCTCGGAGTCTTCGGAAGCGAGTCTTGGGTTCAGACCTCCTCGACCTCCTCACCGGCCCGCACGGCGTCGACCGGTACACCGAGCTGGTGGCGCCCACCTGGACGCTTGACGAGGCCCGCGCCAAGGTGATCGACGTGCGGCGCACCACCGCCCGCAGCGTCACCCTCACGCTCGCCCCGAACGACAGCTTCACGTCCGCTTGGACCGTCAAGGCCGGCCAATACGTCAACCTGGCCGTGGAAATCGACGGCCGCCGGCACACCCGCTGCTACTCGCCGGCCAACGCCGAAGGTGCCGCCAACCTCGAGCTGACGATCGGTCGGCACGACGGCGGGCTGGTGTCCAACTACCTCTACGAGCGCGCCCACCGCGGCATGGTGGTCGGCCTGGCGGGTGTCGGCGGCGACTTCGTGCTGCCGGCGCGGGGATCCCAGAGACCTCGGCGGATCCTGTTCGTCTCCGGCGGAAGCGGCATCACCCCGGTGCTGGCGATGCTGCGCACCCTGGTGGCCCAGGGCCACCCGGGCGAGGTCGCGTTCATCCACTACGCCCGCACCCCTGCCGAGGCGTGCTACCGCGACGAGCTGGCGACGCTGCCCGGCGTTCGCGTGCTGCACGGCTACACCCGGGCCGACGGCGGCGACCTCACAGGTCGATTCGGTGCGGCGCACCTGCAAGCGGCGATGCCCGAACCCGATGCGGTGTTCGTCTGCGGCCCAAAGCCTTTGGTTGAGTCCGTGCGAGACCACTGCGACAACGTCCACACCGAAAGCTTCGTGCCGCCGTCGTTCGAGGCGCCGGCCAACCCGTCGGGCGGACGAATCACCTTCGCCGACAGCGGGGTCGACGTCGTCGACGACGGACGCCCGCTACTGGAACAGGCCGAATCAGCCGGCCTGTCACCCGAAAACGGCTGCCGGATGGGCATCTGCCACACCTGCACCCGGCGCAAGACCACCGGCACGGTGCGCAACCTGATCACCGGCGCGGTCTCGACCGCTCCGGACGAGGATGTGCAGATCTGTGTGTCCGTCCCGGTCGGTGACGTCGGTCTATCGCTGTGACCAAATTGGAGGAAAAGCCATGACACAGAACAAGATCACCCTGACCCCTGAACAGGCCGACGCGTTCGGACGCGAGCTGGACGCCATCCGGGAGCGCGTGATGGCCAGCCTGGGCGCGGAAGACGCCGACTACATTCGCCGCGTCATCAAGGCCCAGCGCGCGCTGGAAGTCGGCGGGCGTGCGTTGCTGTTCCTGCCGCCCGCCTGGCTGCTGGGCACCACGATGCTGGGCTTATCGAAAATTCTGGACAACATGGAGATCGGCCACAACATCATGCACGGCCAGTACGACTGGATGCGTGACCCCACGATCTCCGGGCGGTCCTTCGAGTGGGACACCGCGTGCCCGGCGGACCAATGGCGCCACTCGCACAACTACATGCATCACACCCACACCAACATCGTGGGGATGGACCGCGATATCGGCTACGGCATCCTGCGGATGAGCGAGGACCAGCGTTGGCAGCCCTACTTCCTGGGCAACCCGCTCTACGCCTTCCTGCTGATGGTGCTGTTCCAGTACGGCGTCGCGCTGCACGAGCTGGAAACCGAGCGAATCCGCGCCGGTGAGATCGAACTCGCCGACAAGCGCGACGTGCTGCGGCAGATCTGGAAGAAGACCCGCCGGCAGACGCTCAAGGACTACGTGGCCTTCCCGTTGCTGGCCGGGCCGTTCGCGCCGTTCGTCTTCGCGGGCAACCTGTCCGCCAACCTGATGCGCAACGTGTGGTCGTACATGATCATCTTCTGTGGCCACTTCCCGGACGGCACCCAGGAATTCACGGTCGAGGAGACCCAGAACGAGTCCCGCGGCATGTGGTACTTCCGCCAGGTCCTCGGTTCGGCAAACCTGACCGGCGGCAAGCTGTTTCACTTGCTCTCCGGCAACCTATCCCACCAGATCGAGCACCACCTCTTCCCGGACATGCCCGCGCGCCGCTACGCCGAGATCGCGCCCGAGGTGCAGGAGATCTGCGAGCGCTACGGCATCCCCTACAACCGCGGACCGCTGCCGCGGCAGTTCGGCACCGTCGTCCGCAAGATCGTTCGGCTGACCTTCCCGGACTCGATCCGGCGGAAAGAACCCACCGGCCGGCCGGCCGACTCAGAGCCCGTCGCGGCCTGAGGCGTCGCCCACGTCCCCCGCGCGCCGGGCATTGCGCGCGGGGGACAATGGGCTGCGTGGAGTGGACCGGCGCGCGCTACGCGGACAAACCGACGGTGGAGGCATCGACGTGGATCGATGCCGATCCGTCGCGGGTGTGGGGCCTGGTTTCCGACATCAAGCTGATGCCGACGCTCAGCAACGAGCTGCAAGCCGTGGAATGGGCCGAGGGTGCCGACGCCCCGCGGGTGGGCGCCCGGTTCGTCGGGCACAACGAGCACGACGCGTTCGGGCGGTGGAGCACCACGTCGCAGATCGTCGCGTGCGACGAGCCACGCGAATTCGCCTGGGCCGTCGGTGAACCCGACCATCCCGCCGCGATGTGGCGGTTCCGGCTGACGCCCCGCGATGGCGGCACCGCGCTGAGCTACTGGATGCAGATGGGCCCGGGGCGCTCGGGGTTGTCGGTGGCCATCGAATCGATGCCCGACAAGGAGCAGAAGATCGTCTTCGTGCGGATGCGCGAATTCGAGGCCGCGATCGGCAAGACGCTCGCGGCGATCAAGAGGCTGGCCGAGCACGGGGTGCGCTGATGCGCACCGCGACGACGGTCGAGCTGTCGAGCGCCGCCCGGGAAACCGCGGACTTCGTCGTCGAGGCGGAGAAGCTGGGCCTCGACGTGTGCTGGGTCGCCGAGGCCTGGGGTTCGGACGCGCCGTCCGCGCTGGGCTACCTCGCGGCCCGCACCGGGCGGATCCTGCTGGGCTCGGGCGTGCTGCAGGTCGGCGTGCGCTCGCCCGTCATGGTGGCCCAGACCGCCATCACGCTGTCCAACCTGTCCGGCGGCCGGTTCCTGCTCGGGCTGGGCGCGTCGGGTCCGCAGGTGATCGAGGGCCTGCACGGCCTCTCGTTCAGCCGGCCGCTCGCGCGCATCGCCGAAACCGTCGACATCGTGCGGCAGGTGTGCGCCGGAGGCAAAATCTCGTACGCGGGCAAGCAGTTTCAGATTCCGTTGCCCGACGGCGAAGGGGTGCCGATGCGGTTGTCGACCCGGCCCGAGCACCCCATCCCGATCTACCTGGCCGCGCTGTCACCGGCGATGCTGCGGTTGACCGGTCGGATCGCCGACGGCTGGCTGGGCACCAGCTTCGTACCGGAGGGCGCCGGCGAGGCGTACTTCTCGCACCTCGACGAGGGGCTGACCGCCGCCGGCCGCACGCGCGCCGCCGTCGACATCTGCCAGGGCGCCGAAGTCGCCTTCGCGTCCGACGAACACGAGCTGCGCGACATGGTCGCCGCGCGCAAGAAGGAGCTCGCCTTCAGCCTCGGCGGGATGGGCTCGTCGAGCACGAACTACTACAACCAGGCCTACAGCAGGCAGGGTTGGGCCGACGTCGCCGCCGAGGTGCGCGAGCGCTGGCAGCGGGGCGACCGCGACGGCGCGGCGGCGCTGGTCACCGACGACATGGTGCTGGCCACCACGTTGATCGGCACCGAGGAGATGGTCCGCGCCCGGCTGGTGGTGTGGCGGGACGCCGGCGTGAACACCGTGCGGCTGTATCCCGCCGGCGACACCCTGGACGCGAAGCTTTCGACGCTCGGGCGGGCCATCGAGTTGGTCGCCGAGGTCTAGGCCACGCCGGTCGGCGCCTGCGAGGCCTTTACCACTTTCACCTCCGGGCGTTGCGGCACCCCGTCCGCCAGGAACCACCGGAAGGCGAGGTTGCCGCGCGGATAACCCAGCGTGGTCAGCGAATTGGGGTGCGCGGTCAGCGCGCGGGACAACACGATCGTGACGGAGCCGTCGCTGTTGAGCACGGCGCTGTGCCCGTTGACCGAGCAGCGCGCATCGGAGGCGCCGAAGGTGGCCATGAATTGGTTCCACACCACCAGGTTCCAGAACCTGCACTCCGGCGGCCGGTGCGTGATCACCAGCGCCTCGTCGTCGTCGAGCACGAAGCTGCCGTAGGAGTAGCAGGCGTCGCGCGCCGACCAGCCGAAGTTGGCGTCGGGCACCTGATAGGGATCGGCGAATTCGTTTGCGGCATGCGCGGTTTCGTGGCCGAGCGCGTGCTCGTCGTCCGCGCGGGTGCCGACCGCCAGCGGGACGATGGCGAACATGGTGCGCAGCCATGCGGTCGCCGCCCGCAGGCTCGCCGCGGTCTCGGCGTCGCCGTGCCGGATCGGGTCCGGCTCGTCGAGCGCCTCGATGCGCCAGACGACGGGGCGCCCCGTCAGCGGATCGGCCTGGTAGTCGCGGGTCATCAGCACGGCGGCGTCGGGGATGGGGCCGAGCTCGAAGGCGAAGTCACCGTCGGCGTCGATGTCGAGATCGCTGTCGCGGACGATCGCGACGACCCGGTCGGACCACGCGCCTGGAGACGGTTCGTTGTACGCGGTCACTGAAAAGTACACGCTGTCACCGCGATTGCCGCTGATGCGGTAACGACGCCGCGGATCCACCGGGCACATGAAGTAATAGGCGTCGGTGTTGTCGCCGCCCCACCGGCGGTCCCGGCGGAACGGCGTGTTCACCGCGACGAACTGCGGGCGGCCGGGCTCGGGGAACAGGTAGGCGTCCAGGGCGACGCCCAGCGCCGTGGCCAGGGCGCGGTAGCCGTCGGCGATGTGGCGCTCGTCGGTCACCGCCCGCTCGCCCTCCAGGAACGACCGGTCCAGGGTGGAGAGGGTGCCGAGCAACTCCTGCCATGCGGCCGTCGTTTCGTGCGTCATGCGCTGATTCCCTTCAGGAGCAACGTGGTGGTGCGGTCCACCCAGGCGTCGTCGAGCTCGGTGACGCGGGTGAGCAAACCCATGAGGGTGATGCCGGCGATGGCCTCCGTCAGTTCGGTGGCGCTCACCTCCGGCCGGACCTCGCCGCGGCCCGCGGCGCGCTTCAGCAGCTCGGCCAGGCCGCCGCCGATGATGCCCGCGAACCGCTCCAGCAGCGCCGAGTGCAAGGTCGGATCCGCGGCCATCTCGCCCACCAGCCCGGGCAGGGCCGCCCGGGCCGCCGGCGTGGTCAGGAAAGCCATTGAGCGACAAATCATTTCGCGCAGATCCTCGGCCAGCGACCCGGTGTCGGGCAACGCGGTCCCGGCACCGATGGGGAACACGGCCTCGTGCACCAGGTGCGCCTTGCTCGGCCAGCGCCGGTACATCGCGGGCTTGGAAGTACCGGCGCGCTCGGCGATCGCGGACACCAGCAGCCCGGCGTAGCCGGTCTCGGCGAGCAGCTCGACGGTCGCGCTCAACACGGCGCCGTCGATGCGAGGGTCACGGGGTCGGCCAAAATCCACTACCATTACGAAACTCAGAGTAACATAAGTCGGCGTGACCGATGCCGTTCGCCTCGATGACCTCGCCCAGCCCCGGTTCAGCGCCGAGGCGCAGCAACTGCTCGACATGATGGCCTCACTGGCGCCGGACTGCCCGCTGGACGCGGACGCGCTGCACGCCAGGGCCGCCGCCGACACCGGCTTGGCCGATTTCGGCGCGCCGGACTATCGCGAGCGGCTCGGGGTCTACCTGGCCGCGCTGCGCGATATCGACGGACGCCACGACGCGGGGACCGTCAACTTCTACGGGCAGCTGCTGCAGTTGCTCAAGAACCGCCTGCTGCTGACCGACCTGCTGCGCCGGCATCCCGAGATCGACGACATCGAGCTGGAGCCGCCGGTGGTGATCGCCGGCCTGCCCCGCACCGGCACCACCCACCTGCACAACCTGCTGGCGGCGCCGCCCACCTTCCGCACCATGCCGTACTGGGAGAGCGTCGAGCCGTTCCCGTTGCCGGCCGAGGCCGGGATCGAGCCGGATCCCCGGCGGGCGCGCATGGACGTCGCGGTCGGGCTGATCAACACCGTGATGCCGCACTTCCCGCTGATGCACGAGATGACCACCGAGCACGTCCACGAGGAAATCCAGCTGCTCGCCAACGACTTCTCGACCATGCTCTTCGAGACGCTGGCGCACGTGCCCCGCTGGCGCGACTACTACCAGGCCCACGACCAGACGCCGCATTATGAATACCTGGCCCGGCAACTCAAGGCGATGCAGTTCCTGCGTGGCGGTCGGCGCTGGCTGCTCAAGTCGCCCCAGCATCTCGAGCAGGTTCCGGTACTCAACCGCGTATTCCCCAGCGCCATCGTGGTTTTCACCCACCGCGATCCCGTGCCGGTGGCGCTCTCGATGATCGCGATGATCACCTACTCCGCGCGCATGCACCGCTCGCCGGTGCCGGTGGAAGAGATCGCGGCGTCGTGGATCGATCGGCTCGAACAGATGCTGACCGCGCTCGTCCGCGATCGCGACGTCATCGGTCCGGAGCGGTCGATCGACATCCGGTTCGACGACTTCATGGCGAACGAGACCGGGGTGGCCGAGCGGGTGTACGCCCTGGCCGGCGAGCCGTTCACCGCCGAAGCGCGAACGGCGATCGACGATTACCTGGCGGCCCACCGTCGCGGCCGGTTGGGCAACGTCGCGACGTCCTGCGAGATGTTCGGGTTGGACGAGGCCGACCTGCGCGGCCGCTTCGCGCCGTATGTGGAACGGTTCCTGGCCTAACCCACCGTGGGCCGCTACCTTCTCAACTCATGGTCACTATGCCCGCGCTGGAGGGTGTCGAACACAGGTATGTGGAGCTCGGACCCGAGGTGACGATCCACGTCGCGGATGCGGGCCCGGCCGAAGGTCCGGCGGTCATGCTGGTGCACGGCTTCCCGCAGAATTGGTGGGAATGGCACAACCTGATCGGGCCGCTGGCCGCCGACGGCTATCGCGTGCTGTGCCCCGACCTGCGTGGCGCCGGCTGGAGCTCGGCGCCTCGCTCGAGTTACACCAAGACCGAGATGGCCGACGATTTGGCGGCCGTCCTGGATCGGCTCGGCGTTGCGACGGTCAAGCTCGTCGCCCACGACTGGGGCGGACCGGTCGCGTTCATCATGATGCTGCGCCACCCGGAAAAGGTGAGCGGGTTCTTCGGGGTCAACACGGTGGCGCCCTGGGTGAAGCGCGATCTGCGGGCGGTGCGAAACATCTGGCGGCTGTGGTATCAGATCCCGATCTCGTTGCCGGTCGTCGGCCCGCGAATGATCGGCAATCTCAACTCGCGGTCGAGCCGCCTGCTCGGGTCATGGGTGGGTGGCGGTTTCGCGTTGCCGGAGGACGACCTGCGCATCTACGCCGAGTGCATGCGCCAGCCCGGCCACGCGGAGGCGGGCTCGCGCTGGTATCGCAGCTTCCAGGGCGGCGAGATGCTGCGCTGGATGCGCGGTGAGTACGACGACGCCCGGGTGGACGTCCCCGTCCGGTGGCTGACGGGCACCGAGGACCCGGTGATCACCCCCGACCTCACCGACGGATATGCCGATCACATCAGCGATTTCGAGGTGGAGCTGGTCGACGGCGTCGGGCACTGGATCATCGACCAGCGCCCGGAGCTGGTGCTCGACCGGGTGCGGAGCTTCCTGCGCGCCGAAAAGTAGGCCCCCGCAAGGTTACTCGACGCCGATGGTGACTTCCGTGGACTTGATGAACACGGTCGCGGGCTGGCCGACCTCGAGCCCGAGATCCGTGGCGGCGTCCTTGGTGACGGAGGATGTGACGATCTGGTCGCCACCGTCCAGCTTGACCTTAACGATCGCCATCACGGTGCCGAGGTTGACCTCGGTGATGGTTCCTTTGAGCTGGTTTCGCGTCGATAGCCGCATCGCGAGGTCCTCCGTCTCGTTGAGGGTCTGCGATCGAGCCTAGCCCGCTCAGTGCCGCGGGCCGAGCAGGGCTATCGAGGCGTCGACGGCCGGTTCGACTATGCCCCGCACCGGTTTTCCGTCTTCGACGGCCAGCGCGGTCAATTCGCGCAGGCCGCCCAGCAGGATGACGGCCAGCGGGGCGGTCAGCGGGGGCAGCTCGGCGCGCTGGAAGCCGGGGCTGGCGCTGAGGTCGATCAGCAGGCTGGACAGCAGCTGCAGCCCGCGGCGCTGCATGGGGCGGGCGGCGGCGCCCAGCGACGGGAGCTCGCGGATCATGCTCAAGGTGATGGCTGGGCGGGCTTCCATGTGTGCGACGTAGGCCTCGACGGCCTGACGAATCTGTTTGTGCCAGTCGGCCTCGGGGTCGACCGCGGCGGCGATGCTCTCGCCGAGTTCCTCGATGTCGGCGCGCAGCAGCTCCAGGAAGCACTCTTCCTTGCTGGCGAACTGGTCGTAGAAGGTGCGCTTGGAGGTGCGGGCGTTGCGCACGATGTCGGCGACCGTGCTGGCGCGGTAACCGCGCTCGGCAATCGAGGCGGCCAGGCCGTCGAGCAACCGCAGCCGAAACGGATCGCCCCGAACCACCTCGTCAGGCGTTGCCGTCGCCGCTGGGGTCACGCCGGCGCCCCTTTCGGTAGGGAGAGCACCCTTGTCAGGTGTGGTACCACAGAGTACCGTATTCCGAAAGGATTTGGTACACCGCGGTACCAGCCCGGATCCGGGTCAGATACGGGGAGCAGCCCGCCATGAGTGAAGTCGTCACCGCCCCAGCGTCGGCCGCCGCCGTCCGGATGCCGCCGGCAACCCGGCTGCCAAAGGTGTTGCAGGGACTGGGTTTTGCCGTGTCACGGCGGGGGATGATCAAGCGGCTGGCCCGCCGTCACGGCGACGTCTTCACGCTGAACCTGCCCATCTATGGCCGGGTCGTGGTGGTCGCCGACCCGCAGCTGGCCAAACAGATCTTCACCACCAGCCCCGACGAGCTCGGCAACATCCAGCCCAACCTGAGCCGGTTGTTCGGCTCCGGCTCGGTGTTCGCGCTCGACGGGGAAGACCATCGCCGGCGGCGGCGGTTGCTGGCCCCGCCGTTTCACGGCAAGAGCATGAAGAAGTACGAGGCGATCATCGAAGAGGAGACGTTGCGGGAGACCGCCACCTGGCCCGAGGGCGAGCCTTTCGCGACGCTGCCGTCGATGATGCACATCACGCTCAACGCGATCCTGCGCGCCGTGTTCGGGGCCGAAGGCGCCGAACTCGACGAGCTGCGCCGGCTCATTCCGCCGTGGGTCACGCTGGGCTCGCGGATGGCGACGATGCCCAAACCACAACGCAGTTACGGCCGCTTCACGCCGTGGGGCCGGCTGGATGAGTGGCGCCGCCAGTACGACGGCGTCATCGACAGGCTGATCGAATCCGAGCGGGCCGACCCGCACTTCGACGAGCGCAGCGACGTGCTCGCGTTGATGCTGCGCAGTACCTACGAAGACGGTTCGGCCATGTCCCGCAAGGACATCGGCGACGAATTGCTCACGCTGCTGGCGGCCGGCCACGAGACGACGGCCTCCACGCTGGGCTGGGCGTTCGAGCGGCTGACGCGGCATCCGGATGTGCTGGCGGCGCTGGTCGCGGAGGCCGACGAGGGCGGCCAGGAGCTGCGCCAGGCGGCCATCCTGGAAGTCCAACGGGCCCGGACGGTCATCGATTTCGCCGCCCGGCGGGTCTACCCGCCGCGCTACCAACTCGGCGAGTGGGTCATTCCCCGCGGTGAGTCAATCCTGGTGAGCATCGCCCAGATTCACGAAAACCCGGACGTCTTCGAAGATCCGGAGCGATTCGACCCGCAACGCTACGTCGGGACCAAGCCGTCGGCGTTCGCGTGGATACCCTTCGGCGGCGGCACCCGCCGCTGCGTGGGAGCGGCGTTCGCCAACATGGAGATGGACGTCGTGCTGCGAACAGTGTTGCGCGAGTTCACCATTGAGACCACGACGGCGCCGGGTGAGCGGTGGCACGGCCGGGGCGTGGCCTACACGCCCAAGGACGGCGGGCGGATCGTGGTGCACCGGCGCTGAGCCGGTAGGCCTACTGGTCCGCGGTGGCCCGCCGCGGCAGTTTCCAACCCGGGCGGATGTAGTGGCAGGTGTACCCGTTCGGGTAGTGCTGCAGGTAGTCCTGGTGCTCGGGTTCGGCCTCCCAGAAATCTCCGGCGGGGCTGACCTCGGTCACCACCTTGCCGGGCCACAGCCCGGACGCCTCGACGTCGGCGATGGTGTCCAGTGCGATTCGCTTCTGCTCCTCGTCGAGGTAGAAGATGGCCGACCGGTAACTGGGTCCACGGTCGTTGCCCTGGCGGTCCTTGGTCGTCGGATCGTGAATCTGGAAAAAGAATTCCAGGATGGTCCGATAGTCGGTGACCGCCGGGTCGTAGACGATCTCGACGGCCTCGGCGTGCGTGCCGTGATTGCGGTAGGTCGCGTTCGGGACGTCGCCCCCGCTGTAGCCGACCCGCGTCGAGACGACGCCCGGCTGCTTGCGGATGAGTTCTTGCATCCCCCAGAAACAGCCGCCGGCAAGTATCGCCTTTTGGGTTGCCATCGCTCGTCCTCCTCACCCGCCTCGGTGCCGCCCAGGCTACACTCCGCCGATGAGCCGCAACGTCGCGACGATTTCGGGAAGTGGCACACCATGACCACCCCGTCGTTCTCCCGCAGTGAACTGTCCGCCGCCTTCGAAAATTTCGAGGCAACGGTGGCCCGGGCCGCCGAAACCCGGGACTGGGACGCCTGGGTCGAGCAGTACACCCCGGACGTCGAATACGTGGAGCACGCGGCAGGCACCATGCGGGGTCGCGATGAAGTCCGCGAGTGGATCAAGCAGACGATGACGACGTTCCCGGGCAGCCACATGGTCGCCTTCCCGACGCTGTGGTCGGTCATCGACGAGCCCACCGGGCGGGTCATCCTCGAACTGGACAACCCGATGCGCGACCCCGGCGACGGCAGCGTCATCAGCGCCACCAACATCACGATCATCACTTACGCGGGCGACGGCCAGTGGAGCCGTGAAGAAGACATCTACAACCCGCTGCGCTTCATGCGCGCGGGGATGAAGTGGTGCCGCAAGGCGCAGGCGCTGGGCACGCTCGACGAGGACGCCGAGCGCTGGATGCGGCAATACGGAGGATCGTAAGTGAGCACCAAACCCAAGCTGGTTATCGGCGCCAACGGCTTTCTGGGTTCCCACGTCACCCGCCAGCTCGTCGCCGACGGCGCGCAGGTGCGGGCCATGGTGCGCCCCAACGCCAACACCCGCTCCATCGACGACCTCGAGCTGACCCGTTTCCTCGGCGACGTTTTCGACGACGCCACCCTGCGCGAGGCGATGGACGGTGTCGACGACGTCTATTACTGCGTCGTGGACACCCGCGCCTGGTTGCGCGACCCGGCGCCACTGTTTCGCACCAACGTCGACGGCCTGCGCAACGTCCTCGATGTCGCCGTCAACCAAGCCCAGCTGCGCAGGTTCGTCTTCACGAGCACCTACGCGACGGTGGGCCGCCGGCACGGGCACGTCGCGACCGAAGAGGACGTGATCCGGTCCCGCAAGCTGACTCCCTACGTCCAATCGCGGGTGCAGGCCGAGAATCTGGTGATGCGCTACGTCGCCGAGGCCGGGTTGCCCGCCGTCGCGTTGTGCGTGTCGACCACATACGGCAGCGGGGACTGGGGCGGCACCCCGCACGGCGCCTTCATCGCCGGTGCCGTGTTCGGCAAGCTGCCCTTTTTGATGAACGGCATCCAGCTGGAGGTCGTCGGCGTCGACGACGCCGCGCGGGCCATGATCCTGGCAGCCGAGCACGGGCGAGTCGGTGAGCGATACCTGGTGTCCGATCGCATGATCGCGCTGAACGACGTCGTGCGCATCGCGGCCGACGAGGCGGGAACTCCGCCGCCGCAACGGTCGATCTCCGTACCGATGCTCTACGCCCTGGCCGCGGCCGGCACCCTCAAGGCGCGGCTCACCGGCAAGGACGCCGAACTCAGCCTGACGTCGGTGCGAATGATGCGCGCCGAGGCCGAGGTCGACAGCAGCAAGGCGAAGCGCGAATTGGGCTGGCAGCCGCGCCCGGTCGAGGAATCAATTCGCGAGGCGGCCCGGTTCTGGGCCGCCATGCGCACCCCGCGAAAGGCCAGCCCGGCCGCGCAACCCGAATAAGGCCGATCGGGAAGTCTCGGGCGCCGGTCCGCGTTGAAAACGTCATTGGCGACTAGGAGGAGACCATGAGCCACCCCGAAATCAAGGAACCCAACGCCGGCCACCCGATCACCATCGAGCCGACCAGGGGCCGGGTCCAGGTGCGCGTCAACGGCGAGCTGGTCGCCGACACGACGGCCGCCCTGGAACTGCGCGAAGCCACTTTGCCTGCGGTGCAATACATTCCGATGAGCGACGTGGCCCAGGACCGGTTGACCCGCACCGACACCAGCACGCACTGCCCCTTCAAGGGCGACGCCAGCTACTACAGCGTGACCAGCTCGGCAGGCGACACCGTCTCCGACGTGATCTGGACCTACGAGCAGCCCTATCCCGCGGTCGCCGAGATCGCCGGGCATGTCGCGTTCTACCCGAACAAGGCCGAAATCAGCGTGTCGCCGTCCTAGCAGGTCCACCCGGGCAGCGCGGCCTCGTGCGCCTGGGTGTCGCTGTACACCCGCATCGAGACGATCAGCCCGTCGCGGGTGTCGAAGATGCAGACGAACGGGCTGTCGTACTCGACGCCGCCGGTGGTGGTGCCGGTGGCCTGCGCCTCGACGACCACCGTCTCGCCCTCGTTGACGCAGCGCACCAGGTCGATGGTCAGCTCGAGCTCGCGTTTGCGTCGCTCGATCGCACGGCGGAAGGTTTGCTTGTCGCAGGAGGTGCGCGTCAACAGCGTCCAATAGGTGAAGTCGTCACTGAGCAGCGTGAAGCCCTCGTCCAGGTCGCCGCCATCGCTCGTACTCTGTAGGAACATCCAAGCCAGTTCGCCCTGCGGGTCATCGAACGGCGTCATCACATCGCAATATTGACTTGGCACATCGTTAACGGTCAATCGGAGAGTTGGTCGGTGGAGAGCGAGCGCACGGTCACGTTCCCCGGGGCGGTCAGTTTCGGGCACACGTTGGCGCCGCTTCGCCGCGGGTCGGGTGACCCCTGCTTCCAGGCGTCCGGCGACGGCACGATCTGGCGAACCAGCCTGCTGCAGAGCGGGCCCGTCACCGCCCGGATCAGCCGCGCCGCCGCAAACGCCGCCCATTGCGTGGCGTGGGGCGGCGGCGCGCAGGAGTTCGTCGAGCGGCTTCCCGCGCTGCTGGGCCTCGAGGACGACGCGTCGGATTTCGTGCCGTCGGACCCCACCGTCGCCGCGGCGCACCGGCGCGTCCCGCACCTGCGCCTGGGCCGCACCGGGCAGGTGCTGGAGGCGCTGATCCCCGCGATCATCGAGCAGCGGGTGCCCGGCGCCGACGCGTTCCGGTCGTGGCGCGTGCTGGTGTCCAAGTACGGCTCACCGGCGCCGGGACCGGCGCCCGCGCGGATGCGGGTGCCGCCATCGGCCGAGGTGTGGCGGCACATTCCCTCGTGGGAGTTCCACCGCGCCAATGTCGACCCGGGGCGCGCGCGGACCGTGGTGACCGTCGCGCGGCGGGCCGGCTCGTTGGAACGGCTGGCGTCCCGCCCGCCCGCGCGGGCGCGCGAGGCGTTGATGTCGTTGCCCGGGGTGGGGGAGTGGACCGCCGCCGAAACGGCGCAGCGGGCGTTCGGGGACGCCGACGCCCTGTCGGTGGGTGACTACCACGTTCCCAAGATGATCGGCTGGACGCTGGTCGGCCGCCCCGTCGACGACGCCGGCATGCTCGAGCTGCTCGAGCCCATGCGGCCGCACCGCCACCGGGTGGTGCGGTTGCTGGAGGCCAGCGGGCTGGCGTACGAACCGCGCCGCGGCGCCCGGCTACCGGTGCAACACATCAGCGAGCTCTAAACGTGGTCATGGCCTCGCCGGGGCCGCGTTTTCAGCAACGGCCATCGGGTAACCACTGTCGAAGACGTGACCGTGTTTGAAACGGAGGAAATCGATGACACAGTTCACCATCCCGGGGCTCACCGACAAACAGGGAGCGCGGCTGACCGAACTGCTGCAGAAACAACTGAGCACTTACAACGATCTTCACCTGACGCTGAAGCATGTGCACTGGAATGTGGTGGGGCCCAACTTCATTGGTGTTCACGAGATGATCGACCCGCAGGTGGAGGCGGTTCGCGGTTTCGCCGACGACGTCGCCGAACGCATCGCGGCCCTCGGCGGATCACCGCAGGGCACGCCCGGGGCGATCATCAAAGACCGCACCTGGGACGACTATTCGGTCGGCCGCGACACCGTCCAGGCCCATCTGGCCGCGTTGGACCTCGTCTACACCGGCGTGATCGAGGACATCCGCAAGTACATCGAGGAGACCGAGGAGCTCGACCCCGTCACCCAGGACCTGTTGATCGATCAGGCCGGGAACCTGGAGAAGTTCCAGTGGTTCGTCCGGGCGCACCTGGAGAGCGCGGGCGGGAAGCTGACCCACCAGGGCTCGAGCACCGAGAAGGACGCCGCCAGCAGCGCCCGCGAGTCCTAGCGGCCGTCCTCGACCCGGCCTTCGCGCTCGGCCGCGGCGGTCTCGCGGTTCAGGCGCTGCGCCTCGTAGATCGTGACGTTGGTGCGCGACATCAACAACGCCGCGATGCCGACGGACAGAATCGCCCCGGGCACCACCGAGAACGAACCGGTCATCTCGGCGACCATGATCATGATGGCGAGCGGCGCCCGGGCGACGCTGCCGAAGCACGTCATCATCCCGACGACGACGAACACGCCCGGCTCGTGCGGCACGCCCGGCAGCGCCAGACCCTCGCCGAGCCGCCACACGGCCGCCCCGACGAAGGCGCCGATCACGATCCCGGGCCCGAACAGCCCGCCGGATCCACCGGTGCCGATCGACAGCGACGTGGCGACGATCTTCGCGATCGGCAGCACGACGACGATCCACAACGGGATGGCCAGCAGGGACCGGCGGTCGGCCGCCAGCTGCGCCCAGCCGTAGCCGCTGCTGAGGATCTGGGGGATCAGCAGGCCCAGGAGTCCGACCAGCAGTCCGCCGATCGCCGGTTTGAGCACCGGGCCGCCCGGCAGCCGCCGGGTGAGCCGCACCGCGGCGTGGAAGGTGCGGGCGTAAAGGTAGCCGACCGCGAAGGCGGCCAGGCCGATGACCACGAACCACAGCAGCGGCCACGCCCGCTCGAAGCGGTACTCGGCGTCGATGTAGCCGAATAGCGGATCGAAACCGAGGAAGGCGCCGAGTACGGCGTAGGCCGTGCCGGACGTGATGAACCCGGGCAACAGGCAGCGATAGTCGAAGTCGTCGCGGTAGGTGATCGACGCCGCCAGGACCGCCCCGCCGAGCGGCGCCGCGAAGATCGCCCCGATGCCGGCGCCGATGCCCAGCGCCACCGCGATCCGGCCGTCCTCGTCGGACAGGTGGAGCCGCCGCGCGAGCAAGGAGCAGAAGCCGGCCGAGATCTGGGCCGTCGGCCCCTCGCGGCCGGCCGAACCGCCCGACCCGATGGTCAGGGCGCTGGCCACCATCTTCACCAGCACCGCCCGGAAGCGGATGGCACGCGGATCGCCGTGCACGGCCTCGATGGCTTGGTCCGTGCCGTGGCCCGTGGCCTCGGGGGCGAACTTGGCGACCAAGAACGCCGAGAGCAACGCCCCTCCCGTCGTCACCAACGGGATCGCCCACGCGCGGTGAAACCCGGGGTCACCCCGGCCGCCGCCCTCGCCCACGGGTGTCGGGATGTGGTAGCCGCCCAGGTAGCCGAGCAGAAACTCGCCGGTGTACTTGAGGCCCAGGTAGAAGATGACGGCTCCCAGGCCGGCGACGAAACCGATCGTGACGCCCAGCAGCAACCACTTCTGCAGGTAACCGGACTTCCTGATCGACGCCCCGAATCGGCCGCCCGCCCCGGGAGCCGATGCCACCGGCGCCTCGGTGGGCTGTGGTTCGCCATCCGCTTGTTCGGTCACGGCTCGGGTTCCGCAAGCACCAAGTCATCTTATGCAGCGCCACGGCGGCGCCGCGGGGGAATAACTGGACCGCGGTCCGGTTATACGGGTAGTTCAAACTCACGGAGGTCACATGCCCGCCATCACCGCAAACACGCTGACATTGCCACGCGTCGGCGCCGCCGGCCCCACCGACACCGAACGCCCCGTGCGGTCGATCACCACCGGGCCGCGCGGCTACGAGGGCGAGGGCTTTCCCGTCGTCCGCGCCTTCGCCGGGGTGAGCGCCGCGGCCCTGGATCCCTTCGTGCACATGGATCAGATGGGTGAGGTGGACTACGAGCCGGGCGAGCCGAGGGGCACGGATTGGCACCCGCACCGCGGGTTCGAGACGGTCACCTACATGATCGACGGCAAGTTCGCCCACCAGGACTCCCACGGTGGTGGCGGCCTGATCACCGACGGTGCAACCCAGTGGATGACCGCCGGGTCCGGGATCCTGCACATCGAGACGCCGCCCGCCGAACTGGTCGAAAGCGGGGGCCTCTTTCACGGCATCCAGCTGTGGGTGAACCTGCCCAAGCGAGACAAGTTCGCACCGCCCCGTTATCAGGCCATCGAGGGCACCGACGCGAGGCTGATCGCCTCCGACGACGGCGGGGCGCTGGTCCGCATCATCGCCGGCGAGGTCGACGGCCATCGGGGTCCGGGCATCACCCACACGCCGATCACGCTCGCGCACGCCACGATTGAAAACGGCGGGCGGCTCAGCCTGCCGTGGCGCCGCGATTTCAACGCGTTGGTCTACGTGTTGTCCGGCGGCGGATACGTCGGCCCGGTCGCTCACCCGATTCGCGCGGGCCAATTGTCGGTGCTCGGCCCCGGTGACCGAATCACCCTGGGCGCCAATCGAGTGCAGGAGTCGTCGCGGACGACGGCGATGGACGTGCTGCTGCTGGGCGGCCAACCCATTCGCGAGCCCGTATTCCATTACGGGCCTTTCGTGATGAACTCGCGGGCGGAATTGGTCGAGGCGGTGCAGGACTATCAGGCCGGCAAATTCGGGAGCATTCCGCCAAATGCGCTAATGCCGCACCGGGGCGATGGCACACTTTAACGATGTCGTCAGGGGTGAGCCGCAGGCCAGGACGCCCCCCTGCCGCGAAAGCGGACGAGACGCGACAGCGAATCATGCAGGCCGCCCGCCTGGTGTTCAGCGAACGTGGCTACGACGGCGCGACCTTCCAGGCGATCGCGGCCCGCGCCGATCTGACCCGGCCGGCTATCAACCATTACTTCTCGAGCAAGCGCGCCCTGTATCGCGAAGTACTGGACCAGACCAACGAAGCCGTCATCGGTGTCGGCATAAAAGAGGCGGACCGGGAAACGACGCTGGCCGGCCAGCTGACGGCATTCATCACCTCCGCGGTGCGCGCCAATAACGAGAATCCCGCCGGGTCGGCCCTGATCATCACCGGCGTGCTCGAGTCGCAGCGCCACCCGGAATGGAACACCACCGAAAACGACTCCGTGCGAATCGCGCGGGACTTTCTCACCCGGGTCACCAAGGATGCCATCGAGCGCGGCGAGATCGCCCCCGACGTCGATGCGACGGCGCTGACCGAGGCGCTACTCGTCCTGATGTGCGGGGTGGGTTTGTACGCGGGCTACGTCCAGAGCCCCGAGGCCCTGCTCGCCATCACCGGAGTGTTGCGCCGGCTCGTCGAAGGAGCGCTGCAACGCCCCGAGTCCCAGCCGGACGTGCAGTGAAGTTGCGCACAAAGCGTATAGGCTAACTAACTTATCCCGGTAACATGGTCGGGTCATGACTGATCTGGACGCGCCGTTACCGCCCTCCTTGAGATCCGCCGGCGACAGCTGGGCCATCACCGAACTCGTCGGTGCCACCGCCCTGGGCGTCGCGGCGGCACGCGCGGCCGAGACCGCCGGGAGCGACCCGCTGATCCGCGACGAGTTCGCGCCGATATTGGTCGCGTCGGCCGGTCCGGCCTGGGCCCGCCTCGCCGATCCCGAACTGGGCTGGCTCGAGGGCGACGACCACGGGCGGCGCGCGCATCGCATCGGCATCGACTACCAGGCCGTGCGCACCCACTTCTTCGACGAGTACTTCGACAGCGCCGCCCGGGCCGGCATCCGGCAGGTGGTCATCCTGGCCGCCGGCCTGGACTCGAGGGCCTACCGCCTCGACTGGCCGGCCGGCACCGCGGTGTATGAGATCGACCAGCCCAAGGTGCTCGAGTACAAGGCGGGCGTCCTGCAGCAGCATGGGGCGGCCCCGAGCGCCCACCGCCGCCCGGTTCCGGTCGACCTGCGCGACGACTGGCCGGCGGCCCTGGCCGCCGCGGGATTCGACCGCGCGCAACCGACCGCCTGGCTGGCCGAGGGCTTGCTGCCCTACCTGCCGAGCGACGCGCAGGACCGGCTGTTCGAGATGTTCACCGCGCTCAGCGCCCCGGACAGCCAGGTGGCCATCGAGGCGTTCGGCATGAACTCGCGAAGCAATTCGGCGCGCTGGCAGCGGATGCGCGAGCGGCTCGGCCTGGACGTCAACGTCCAGGCGCTGACGTATCACGAGCCGGACCGTTCCGACGCGGACCAATGGCTGACCGACCACGGCTGGCAGGTGCAGATCGTGGACAACCGCGAGGAGATGGCCCGGCTGGGCCGCCCGGTACCCGAAGACCTCACCGAGGAAGCGGTGCGCAGCGTGCTGCTGCGGGCGCGTCTCGGGGAGCCGACCGACTGACTTCCACACCCAAGGAGCAACCCGATGAGCTCATTGCGCACGCACGATGACACCTGGGACATCAAGACCAGTGTCGGCAGCACCGCGGTGATGGTGGCCGCCGCCCGGGCGGTGGAAACCGAGCGGCCCGACGCCCTCATCCGCGATCCGTACGCCAAACTGCTGGTCACCAACGCCGGCGCCGGGGTGTTGTGGGAGCACATGCTCGACCCCGAGGTGGCGGCCAAGATCGAGGCCCTCGACGCCGACTCCGCGGCGCACCTCGAGCACATGCGCAGCTATCAGGCGGTGCGCACGCACTTCTTCGACAATTACTTCAAAGACGCCGTCGCCGCCGGGATCCGGCAGGTGGTGATCCTGGCCTCGGGCCTGGACTCGCGCGCCTACCGCCTGGATTGGCCGGCCGGCACCACGGTGTACGAGCTGGACCAGCCCGAGGTGCTGGCGTACAAGGCCACCACCCTGGCCGAAAACGGCGCGACCCCGTCGGCGGAGCGCCGCGAGGTGGCCATCGACCTGCGGCAGGACTGGCCGGCCGCGCTGCGCGACGCGGGCTTCGACCCGACGGCCCGGACGGCCTGGCTGGCCGAGGGGCTGCTGATGTACCTGCCGGCCGAGGCGCAGGACCGGCTCTTCACCCTGATCGGCGAGTTGAGCCCGGCCGGCAGCCGGGTTTCGGCCGAAACCGCACCCAACCACGCCGACGAGCGCCGGCAGCAGATGCGCGAGCGGTTCCGCAAGGTCGCAGACGAGCTCGGCATCGAAGAGACCGTCGACGTCGGGGAGCTGATGTACCGCGACGACCACCGCGCCGACGTCGCGAAGTGGCTCGACGAACACGGCTGGCGCGCGACGGCCGAGCATTCGATCGACGCGATGCGCCGGCTGGGTCGCCTGATCGAGAACATCCCGATGGCCGACGACACGGACGCGTTCTCCGACTTCGTCATCGCCGAGCGGCTGTAATGCCGCGCGCGCTGGACGATTCCTGGGACATCGCCACCAGCGTCGGAGCGACCGCCGTGATGGTCGCCCTGGCCCGCGCCGCCGAGACCGCCAGCGACCAACCACTCATCCGCGACCCGTTCGCCGAGCCGCTGGTCTCCACACCCGAACTGGCCGGAGTCCGCGAGCAGGTGGCCGCGTGGTGGACGGAACCGGACGGCGATGACGACCCGGGAGACGGGGACTACTCGGTCCGCGCCCAGAACATGATCGACTCGCAGGCCGTGCGGACCCATTTCTTCGACGCGTACTTCGCCGCCGCCGCCCAGGCCGGCATCCGGCAGGTGGTGCTGCTGGCCGCCGGGCTCGATTCCCGCGCCTACCGGTTGGATTGGCCGGCCGGCACCGTCGTGTACGAGATCGATCTGCCCAAGGTGCTCGAGTACAAGACCGAGACGCTCGCCGACTACGGCGCCACGCCGGTCGTCGACCTGCGGCCGGTGCCGGCCGACCTGCGGCACGATTGGCCGCAGGCGTTGCGCGACAAGGGTTTTGACGCCAGCGAGCCGACGGCGTGGCTGGCCGAAGGGTTGTTGCCGTTCCTGCCGGCCGCGGCGCAGGAACGCCTGTTCGTCGCGATCGACGGGCTGAGCGCGCCGGGCAGCCGCGTCTCGGTGGAGAACTTCGGCATCGACCCGGCCAAGCGCCGCGAAGCCGAGGCGAGGTTCGCCGAACTGCGCGCCAAGCGCGAGGCACGTGGCCAAGACATCTCGTTCAACCCGTTCGACTTGTGGTTCGAGGACGGGGAGCGGCCCGACTGTGCGGACTGGTTCACGGCGCACGGCTGGAGCACCGGGGTGGTGGACGGGCACGAAGAGGCGCTCCGGCTGGGACGCGACCCGCAGCCCGAGGGCCGGCCGTTTGTGGTCACCTATGTGACCGCTACCAAACCCTGAGCTGCCGCAGCCAGAGCCTTTCTACTGCTCTCCCAACCGGATGGTTAGGATCGCGGTTATCACCCATGAGCGCTTGCGCGGCCAGCGGCGGGCGCCCCTCGGGATGACCGAAGCAGGGGAAGGACAACGATGACCACCGAATCGGTTACACCCAAGACATCCGTCACCAATGGCGCGCCGACCGCGCAGCAGGTCGACGTTCCCGCCACGGTGGCCCGGCTCCGCAAGACCTTCGCCACCGGGCGCACCCGCGACATCGAGTGGCGCAAGCGGCAACTGCTGCAACTGGCCAAGCTGATGGAGGAGAACGAGGCGGCCATCGCCGACGCTCTCGCCGAGGACCTGGACCGCAGCCCGTTCGAGGCGTTCATCGCCGACATCGCCACCACCGCCGGCGAGGCGAAGTACGCGGCCAAGCGGGTGCGCAGGTGGACGCGTCGCCGCTACCAGCTGCTCGAGGTGCCGCAGCTGCCCGGCCGCGGCTGGATCGAATACGAGCCGTACGGCACCGTGCTGATCATCGGCGCGTGGAACTACCCGTTCTACCTGACCCTGGGCCCCGCGGTCGGCGCCATCGCGGCGGGCAACGCCGTGATCCTCAAGCCCTCGGAGATCGCCGCGGCGTCCGCGCACCTGATGGCCGAGCTGGTGCCCAAGTACCTCGACAGCGACGCCATCGCGGTGGTCGAGGGCGACGGTTCGGTCAGCCAGGAGCTGATCGCGCAGGGGCTGGACCGCTTGCTGTTCACCGGTGGCACTGAGATCGGTCGCAAGGTCTACGAGGGCGCCGCGCCGCACCTGACCCCGTGCACGCTGGAGCTCGGCGGCAAGAGCCCGGTGATCGTGGCGGCTGACGCCGACGTGGACGTGGCGGCCAAGCGCATCGCCTGGATGAAGCTGCTGAACGCCGGGCAGACCTGCGTGGCCCCCGATTATGTGTTGGCGGACGCCAAGATTCGCGACGAACTGGTGAGCAAGATCGGCGCCGCCATCACGAAGTTCACCTCGGACAAGCCCAACGGGATGCGGATCGTCAACCAGCGTCAATTCGACCGGATCAGCGGCTACCTCGCCAGCGGGGACGGCAAGGTGGCCGTCGGCGGGGCGTGCGACGCGGCGAGCCTGCGCATCCAGCCCGCCGTCGTCGTCGACCCCGACCCGAACGGCCCGCTGATGCAGAACGAGATCTTCGGGCCGGTGCTGCCAGTGGTGACGGTCCAATCCCTGGATGACGCAATACGTTTCATCAACGCGCGACCCAAGCCGCTGTCGGCCTACCTGTTCACCAAGACGCGGGAAACCCGCGAGCGGGTGATCAAGGAAGTGCCGGCCGGCGGCATGCTGGTCAACCACTTGGCCTTCCAGGTGTCGACGGCCAAGCTCCCGTTCGGCGGTGTGGGCGCGTCGGGGATGGGCGCCTACCACGGCCGGTACGGCTTCGAGGAGTTCAGCCACCGCAAGTCGGTGCTCACCAAGCCCACCCGGCCCGACCTGTCCAGCTTCATCTACCCGCCGTACACCGAGCGCGCCATGAAGATGGCCCGCAGGATGTTCTGATCATTCGAATCACCTGCTAGGCAGCACTTTTCACACTTAGAGAGGAACCTTATGCCCGGAGTGCAGGATCGCGTCATCGTCGTCACCGGAGCCGGCGGAGGGCTGGGCCGCGAATACGCCCTCACCCTCGCCGCCGAAGGCGCCAGCGTCATCGTGAACGACCTCGGCGGTGCGCGTGACGGTACCGGTGCCGGCCACAACATGGCCGACGAGGTGGTCAAGGAGATCAAGGACGCGGGTGGCCGGGCGGCCGCCAACTACGACAGCGTCGCCGACCCCGAGGGCGCCGAGAACATCATCAAGACGGCGCTCGACGAATTCGGCGCCGTGCACGGCGTGGTGAGCAACGCCGGCATCCTGCGCGACGGCACCTTTCACAAGATGACCTACGAGAACTGGGACGCCGTGCTCAAGGTGCACCTGTACGGCGGGTACAACGTGCTGCGCGCCGCGTGGCCGCACTTCCGCGAGCAGAGCTACGGCCGGGTCGTCGTCGCCACCTCCACCAGCGGCCTGTTCGGCAACTTCGGGCAGACCAACTACGGCGCCGCCAAGCTCGGCCTGGTCGGCATGATCAACACGCTGGCGCAGGAGGGCGCGAAGTACAACATCCACGCCAACGCCGTCGCCCCGATCGCGGCCACCCGGATGACCGAGGACATCCTGCCCAAGGAGGTGCTCGAGAAGCTGACGCCCGAGTACGTCGCGCCGGTGGTGGCCTACCTGTGCACCGAGGAAAACCCCAACACCGCTTCGGTTTTCGTGGTCGGCGGCGGGAAGGTGCAGCGGGTGGCGCTGTTCCAGAACGAGGGCGCCAACTTCGACAAGCCGCCCACGGTCGAGGACGTCGCCTCGCACTGGTTGCAGATCGACGACCTCTCGGCGGCCCAGCCGGCCAACTTCAAGCTCGGGTAGCGGTTAGGCAAGCAGTTCGTTGCGCAGGCGGTCCACATCCGCCTGCGCAATGCCCGCGTCCCGCAGGTACGCGTCGAGCGAGCCGTGGGCCTCGTCGATCGCTTGGCGCGCCGCGGCCAGATACTCCGGGCGCACGCCGAGCACACCGTCGGCGAGCCGCGCCTTGGTGAACGTGACGACCTCCGGGGTCAGTTCGACGTCGGAACGCTGCTGGATCATCTCGTAGATGTGGTCCCGCAGCTGGGGTACCGCGGCGTTGCTGCGCAGGTAGTCGGCGACGATGGTGTCGCGATCGACGCCGACCGTTTCCAGCACCGTGGCGATCACGAAACCGGTGCGGTCCTTGCCCGCGAAGCAGTGGGTGAGCACCGGACGCCCGGCCGCCAGCAACGAAAAGACATGCTGCACAGCGCGTTGCGCCCCGTTGCGAAACGGGAATTGCCGGTATTCGTCGATCATGTGCCGGACGGCGGCCTCGTTGACGGCTTCGTCGGATTGGTCGGGATCGTTCTCGAACAGCCGCCGAAACGCGGTTTCGTGTGGCGCCTCGTCCTCACTCGGCTCCTCGTCGCCCAGGTCGGGAAAGGGCAACAAGTGGATCTGGACGCCGTCGGGAACCAGGCCGGGGCCGCGGCGGGCCACCTCGCGTGCGGCGCGCAGGTCGGCGACGTCGGTGATACCCAACTCGCGCAGCGTCGCGCGGCCCTCGTCGTCGAGGCGGCTCAGCTCACCGGACCGGAACAGCCGGCCGGGCCGAAGCCCCGGCGTCTCGTCGGCGACATCGCGAAAGTTCCACGCGCCGGACAGCTCCCGCAGGGTTTCAGTCATGTGCGGTGACCGCCGCGGCGAGCGGGGACTTCTCCCGGCCGATCTCGGCGCGCGCGATGGTCCGCATGTGCACCTCGTCGGGGCCGTCGAACAGGCGCATGGCCCGATGCCAGCCGTAGGACCGGGCCAGCACGGTGTCCTCGCTGACGCCGGCGGCGCCGTGGACCTGGATCGCGCGGTCGATGACATCGCAGGCCACCTGTGGCGCCACCGCCTTGATCTGCGAGACCAGCAGGTGAGCGGCGCGGTTGCCGTGCTGGTCGATGGTCCACGCCGCCTTCTCGCACAGCAGCCGGGCCTGGTCGATCTCGTTGCGCGACTTGGCGATTGCCTCACGCACCACGCCCTGCTCGGCCAGCGGCCGGCCGAACGCCACCCGGTTGCGGGCGCGGTCCACCATCAGGGCCAGCGCGCGTTCGGCGCCGCCGAGGGCGCGCATGCAGTGGTGGATCCGGCCGGGACCGAGCCGGGCCTGGGCGATCGCGAAACCCCCGCCCTCTTCGCCGAGCAGGTTGGTGACCGGTACCCGGACGTTGTCGTAGATGATCTCGCAGTGCCCGGGCTGGTCCTGGTAGCCGAAGACGGTCGTCGACCGAACCACGTTCACGCCCGGGGTGTCGATGGGCACCAGCACCATCGACTGTTGCTGGTGGCTGGCCGCCTCCGGGTTGGTGCGGCCCATCACGATCAGGATCTTGCACCGGGGGTCCGCCGCGCCCGAGGTCCACCACTTGCGCCCGTTGATCACGTAGTCGCCGCCGTCGCGCACGATGGAGGTCTCGATGTTGCGCGCGTCGCTGCTGGCGACCGCCGGCTCGGTCATGGAGAAGGCGCTGCGAATCTCGCCGTTCAGCAACGGCTCCAGCCACTGCTTGCGCTGCTCCTCGGTGGCGAACAGGTGCAACGTCTCCATGTTGCCGGTGTCGGGCGCCGCGCAATTGAGCGCCTCGGGCGCGATCTCCAGGCTCCAGCCGGTGAGCTCGGCCAGCGGTGCGTACTCGAGGTTGGTCAGGCCGGACTCGGCGGGCAGGAACAGGTTCCACAGGCCTTGCTCTTTGGCCTTGGCCTTCAGCCGCTCGATGACCGGCGGGACGGTGTGATCGCTGGGGCCGGCCTCGTGCCGGTACTTGTCGTATTCGGCCTCGGCCGGAAAGACGTACTCGGTCATGAAGTCGGACAGTCGCTTGTGGTAGTCGTTGGCTTTGGCCGACATCGCGAAGTCCATGACCGTCACGATAGGACACGTGTCAGGACGGCCCACATGGCGAGCCTCAATGGTTCACCTTCGCGACACTGAAACCTCGCACACGAAACGCCGTGAAGGGTGTGCGTGGTTTCAGTCTCGCGGTGTGGCGGGCGGTCGCGGTTCCCGTCGCGCACCATGGGAGCCATGAGCGAATCCCGTCCGCCGTTCCCCCCGTTCACCCGCGAGACGGCGCTGCAGAAGGTGCAGGCCGCCGAGGACGCCTGGAACACCCGCGACCCGCACCAGGTGAGCCTGGCGTACACGCCCGACTCCCAATGGCGCAACCGCGACGAACACGTCGTCGGGCGCGAGGAGATCGTCGCGTTTCTGACCCGCAAATGGCGGCGCGAGCTCGACTACGCGTTGCGAAAAAGCTTGTGGGACTTCCACGACAACCGCATCGCCGTGCGCTTTCAATACGAATGCCGCGACGAGGCCGGCCAGTGGTACCGCAGCTACGGCAACGAGCTGTGGGAGTTCGCCCCGTCGGGCTTGATGGCCCGCCGCGAGGCCAGCATCAACGACGTGCGGATCGACGAGTCCGAGCGTCGCTACTTCGGGCCCCGCCCGCCGGCGGAGCACGGCCGGGACATCCCGCTCTGGTAGCGGGACGGCCACAACGCTGGCGTGTGACTCCACAACTCGGCGGGCGGTACTGCGCGCGCCGCGGGTAGCGAACCATCGATGAGTTGAACGGCCGCGCCAGGGGTATCGGGCCCCGGTCCATCGCACGGCCGGGCCGAAATCCGGCAGGCGTTAAGGTAGCGAAGCGTGCGGCCAGCCAGCGGCACAGTCAAACGGCAGGAAAGTGCGGGAAAGCAGATGTACGCGCCATGACAGATGCGCAGACGACGGTAGGGGTGGTCGCCGAGTCCGCGGCCGACGAACGGCGCGTCGCGCTGGTGCCCAAGGCGGTCGCGTCGCTGATCAGCAGCGGAGTCGCGGTGGTGGTCGAATCGGGAGCGGGCGAAGGCGCGTTGCTTCCCGACCAGCTCTACACCGAGGCCGGCGCCAGCATCGGGGACGCCTGGTCGGCGGACATCGTCGTGAAGGTGGCGCCGCCGACCAAGGAAGAGGTCGCCAAGCTGCGCAACGGCCAGACCCTGATCGGGTTCCTGGCCCCGCGCAACGCCGACAACTCGATCGGCGCGCTCACCGAGGCCGGCGTGCAGGCGTTCGCGCTGGAGGCCATCCCGCGGATCTCGCGCGCCCAGGTCATGGACGCGCTGTCGTCGCAGGCCAACGTCGCCGGCTACAAGGCCGTGCTGCTGGCCGCGTCCGAGTCGACCCGGTTCTTCCCCATGCTGACGACCGCGGCGGGCACCGTGAAGCCGGCCAGCGTGCTGGTCCTGGGCGTCGGCGTGGCCGGCCTGCAGGCGCTGGCCACGGCCAAGCGGCTGGGTGCGCGCACCTCCGGTTACGACGTGCGCCCGGAGGTGGCCGACCAGGTCCGCTCGGTGGGCGCGCAGTGGCTGGACCTCGGGATCGACGCGGCCGGGGAGGGCGGCTACGCCCGCGAACTCACCGAAGCCGAGCGCGCCCAACAGCAGGAGTCGCTGGAGAAGGCGATCGCCGGGTTCGACGTGGTGATCACCACCGCGCTGGTCCCCGGGCGGCCCGCGCCGCGCCTGGTGACCGCCGCGGCGGTGGAGTCGATGAAGCCCGGCAGCGTGGTGGTCGACCTGGCGGGGGAGACCGGGGGCAACTGCGAACTCACCGAACCCGGACAGACCGTCGTCAAGCACGACGTGACCATCGCCTCGCCGCTGAACCTGCCGGCGACCATGCCCGAGCACGCCAGCGAGCTCTACAGCAAGAACATCACGGCGCTCCTGGACCTGTTGATCACCGACGGCAAACTGGCCCCCGACTTCGACGACGAAGTGATCGCGGCGTCCTGCGTCACTCGAGAAGGAACCTAGACATGTACGACGAGCTGTTGGCCAATCTGGCGATCCTGGTGCTGTCCGGGTTCGTCGGGTTCGCGGTCATCTCCAAAGTGCCCAACACGCTGCACACCCCGCTGATGTCGGGCACCAACGCCATTCACGGGATCGTGGTGCTCGGCGCCCTGGTGGTGTTCGGCGAGGTCGAGCACCCGTCGCTGGCCGTGCAGATCATCCTGTTCGTCGCGGTGGTGTTCGGCACGCTGAACGTCATCGGCGGTTTCATCGTCACCGACCGGATGCTGGGCATGTTCAAGGGCAAGAAGAAGGTGGCACCCGTCAAGACCGAGGATCTGGCGGCGAAATGAACTATCTCGTCACCGTCCTCTACATCGTTTCGTTCGCCCTTTTCATCTACGGCTTGATGGGCCTGACCGGGCCCAAGACCGCGGTGCGGGGCAACCTGATCGCCGCGGTCGGCATGGCGCTGGCCGTGACGGCGACGCTGATCAAGATCCGGCACACCGAGTCGTGGGTGCTGATCATCGCCGGCCTGGTGGTGGGCGTCCTGCTCGGCGTCCCGCCGGCGCGGTTGACCAAGATGACCGCCATGCCGCAACTGGTGGCGTTCTTCAACGGCGTGGGCGGCGGCACGGTCGCGCTGATCGCGCTGGCGGAATTCATTGAGACGAGCGGCTTTTCGGCGTTCCAGCATGGTGAGTCGCCGACCGTGCACATCGTGGTGGCGTCTTTGTTCGCCGCGATCATCGGGTCGATCTCGTTCTGGGGTTCGATCATCGCGTTCGGCAAGCTGCAGGAGATCATCTCGGGATCACCGATCGGCTTCGGGAAGGCCCAGCAACCCATCAACGTGCTGCTGCTCGTTGCGGCGGTGGCGGCGGCGGTGGTCATCGGCCTGGGCGCGCATCCCGGCACGGGTGGGGTGTCGCTGTGGTGGATGGTCGGCCTGCTGGCCGCCGCCGGTGTGCTCGGCCTGATGGTGGTGCTGCCCATCGGCGGCGCCGACATGCCGGTGGTGATCTCGCTGCTCAACGCGATGACCGGGTTGTCGGCCGCGGCGGCCGGCCTGGCGCTGAACAACACCGCGATGATCGTGGCCGGCATGATCGTCGGCGCGTCGGGTTCGATCCTGACCAATCTGATGGCCAAGGCGATGAACCGCTCGATTCCCGCGATCGTCGCCGGCGGTTTCGGCGGTGGCGGTGTGGCACCCAGCGGTGACGGCGGCGGCGACAAGCACGTCAAGGCCACCTCGGCCGCCGACGCCGCGATCCAGATGGCCTACGCCAACCAGGTGATCGTGGTGCCCGGCTACGGGCTGGCCGTCGCGCAGGCGCAGCACGCGGTCAAGGACATGGCGTCGCTGCTGGAGGACAAGGGCGTGCCGGTGAAGTACGCGATCCACCCGGTGGCCGGCCGGATGCCCGGGCACATGAACGTGCTGCTGGCCGAGGCCGAGGTGGATTACGACGCGATGAAGGACATGGACGACATCAACGACGAATTCGCCCGCACCGACGTCGCGATCGTCATCGGCGCCAACGACGTCACCAACCCGGCGGCCCGCAACGAGCATTCCAGCCCGATCTACGGCATGCCCATCCTGAACGTGGACAAGGCCAAGTCGGTGATCGTGCTCAAGCGGTCGATGAACTCGGGGTTCGCGGGGATCGACAACCCGCTGTTCTACGCCGACGGGACGACGATGCTGTTCGGGGACGCGAAGAAATCGGTGACGGAGGTCGCCGAGGAACTGAAGGCGCTCTAAACCGGCGGGGCCGGGCGCTGCGGGTCACCGCCAGAGGGTCTAAACCGGCGGGTAGGCGGGCGGCGGGTAGCCGTTGCCGTCGACGACGCCGCGCAGGCCCCACGGGACGTAGCGGAAGAAGAACTCGATCTCGTCGCTCATGTCATAGTCCGGGCTCGGATCCATGAAGACACCCCTCCAGTCGCGACTTGAGCTTTCTTCAGGCGAGTCTAGTCCCATCCTCGTCGGGGTGACACCCGGCGTTTGCCTAAACTGTCCAACCAGTTGATTGATAATTGGACTTGCCCGGCACCCCAGCGTCCCGCCCGGCAGTGACGATTGCGAGTACAGATGCCATCCGAGAACGGACTAACCCGGCGCGAGGAATTGCTGGCCGTCGCCACCAAGCTCTTCGCCGCCCGCGGCTACCACGGCACCCGGATGGATGACGTCGCCGACGTGATCGGCCTGAACAAGGCGACGGTCTACCACTACTACGCCAGCAAGTCGCTGATCCTGTACGACATCTATCAGCAGGCCGCCGAGGGCACGCTGGCCGCCGTCCACGACGATCCATCCTGGACGGCCCGTGAGGCGCTCTACCAGTACACGGTCCGCCTGCTGACCGGCATCGCGGCCAACCCGGAGCGGGCCGCCGTGTACTTCCAGGAGGCGCCCTACATCACCGAGTGGTTCACCGAGGAGCAGGTGGCCGCGGTCCGGGAGAAGGAAACGCAGGTCTACGAGCACGTCCACGGGCTCATCGATCGCGGCATCGCCAGCGGCGAGTTCTACCAGTGCGATTCGCACGTCCTGGCGCTCGGCTACATCGGCATGACGCTCGGCGCCTACCGGTGGTTGCGGCCGAGCGGCCGTCGCAGCGCCAAGGAGATCGCCGCCGAATTCAGCACCGCGCTGCTGCGCGGCCTGATCCGGGATGAGGGGATCCGCACGAGTTCACCCCTCGGGCCCTAGGCTTGCGCGCCCTTCAGGTGCTTGTCCAGGAAGGCGAGCTGGTCGGCCACCACGCGGTCGAAGGCCTCGTCGACGTAGATCGCGAAATGGCCCTCGGGATATACCTTGATCTCCCCGCGCGGGGCCTTGGCCGCGTGGCGCAGCGTCGCCGCCGCGGGGGCCACCGAGTCGGCCTCGCACACGCAGAACAGGATCGGGCAGCCGATGTCGGGGGTGCGGCGCCCGGGCCGATAGGTCATGATTTTCAACGCGATCCGGGCCGCCACGTCCGAAGGGATGTCCGCGCCGTCGGGCACCAGTCGTAAAAAACCCGGGTACGCGTCGGGGGTGGTCATCAGCGCCACCTCGCCCGGTCGCCCCACCGCGGGAACCATCACCGGTGCTTTGCCGAGCCGGGCGGCGAGGAGGTCGCGGGCGGCCAGCGTGCCGACGCGCATGAAGATCAGCGGGTTCAGCGTTCCTATCGACGCCCTGGCGTCGGTGAAGGGGCATTGCACCACGGCGGCGGCGATGTCGGGGTGGCGGGCCGCCGTGGTGATCACATGGCCGCCGCTAAAAGACGTGCCCCACAACGCGATTCGAGCGGTGTCGATTCCGGGGATGGTGCGGGCGTAGGCGACGGCCGCGGCCCAGTCGGCGAGTTGCAGCCCGATGTCGAGCAGTTGGCGTGGGTGGCCCTCGCTGTCACCGAAGTTGCGGTAGTCGAACACCAGGCAGGCGTAGCCGGCCGCGCTGAAGCGTTCGGCGTAGGCGTCCAGGCGCATGGTCCGCACCCCGGCGAGGCCGTGCGCCATCACCAGCAGCGGCGCGGGCCCACTGCCCGGCGGCCGGTAGAGCCAGGCGCTGATCAGATCGCCCCCGGACGGGAACTGGACGTCTTCGCGTTGTGTCATCAGTCAGTCATTCTGCCCGCGTCACCGCGACCGGTCCGCCGGTATGCGCCGCGAATTTAATGGACTACTGTCTAGAAAAGTTTTGAGCGCTCAACGAACGGAGACTCTCATGGCGATCCGCGTCGCGCACGTCGGTACCGGAAACGTCGGAGGGTTGGCGCTCGCCGAACTCATCACCAACCCCCAGTTCGAGTTGACCGCGGTGTGTGTCTCCACCCCCGAGAAGGTCGGTAAGGACGCCGGCGAACTGTGCGGCGTCGGTTTGGAGCCCGGTGTGGTCACCGGTGTCACGGCCGTCTCCGACCTCGACGCGCTGCTCGCCACCCAGCCCGAGTGTGTCGTCTATTGCGCCATGGGCGACACCCGGCTGCCCGACGCGATGGCCGACGTCATGCGCGTCCTGGCCGCCGGCGTCAATGTCGTCGGCTCTTCGCCCGGGCTGTTGCAATACCCGTGGGGCGTGATGCCCGAGAAGTACATCGGCCGGGTCGAAGACGCTGCCAGGCAAGGGAATTCCAGCATTTTCATCAGCGGTGTCGACCCCGGATTCGCGAACGACCTGATCCCGTTCGCGCTCGCGGGGACCTGCCAGCGCGTCGAGCAGGTGCGCTGCATGGAGATTCACGACTACGCCAGTTACGCCGGCGCAGAGGTGATGCATTACATGGGATTCGGCCGACCCATGGACGAAATCCCGATGCTGCTGCAGCCGGGCATCCTGTCCATCGCGTGGGGCACCGCGATCCGTCAGCTGGCGGCCGGGCTGGGCATCGAGGTCGACGAGATCACCGAGTCCTACCAGCGCGAGCCGGCGCCGGAGGATTTCGACATCGCGGTGGGACGCGTCGCCAAGGGCACCGTGGCCGTGCTGCAGTTCGAGATCCGCGGCATGGTCGACGGCCACCCCGCCATCGTCATCGAGCACGTGACCCGGCTGCGGCCGGACCTGCGACCCGATCTGCCCCAGCCCGCGTCCGGCGACGGCTCGTACCGCATCGAGATCACCGGCGAGCCGTCTTATGCCGTCGACATCATTCCGAGCAGCCGCAAGGGCGACCACAACCACGCCGCGATCGCCGGCGCCGCGGGTCGCATCGTCAACGCCATTCCCGCCGTCATCGCGGCACCGCCCGGCATCCGCACGACGCTGGACCTGCCGCTGGTGACCGGCAAAGGCCTTTACGCACCAAGCACTTTGGTGAGCACCTAAATCGAAAGGAGTCCCTGTGGGACGGGTAGAAGGCAAGGTTGCGCTGATCAGCGGGGGCGCCCGGGGGATGGGCGCCGAGCATGCGCGGCTGCTGGCGTCCGAGGGCGCCAAGGTGGTGATCGGCGACATCCTCGACGACGAGGGCAAGGCGG
>NZ_LATC01000052.1:0-34588 GCF_001414075.1 Mycobacterium sp. UM_11
ATGTGTATAAGAGACAGGTGTAAGGCCCGGCAGGCCAGGTGATGCCTACCCGGCGGGGCTCAGATTCTTTTGATCGGTTGTCCCGAAGAACCGGTACTCCTCCGGCTTGACCCCGCGGGTGGCGCGCCAGTACTGCCACGTGTAGCCGCCCCACAGCACGGTGTTCCTGCCGTGCTCGTCGAGATACCAGCTGGCGCAGCCACCGGTGTTCCACACGGACTGCGAAAGCTTTTGTTGCAGTTCATCATTGAAGCGGTCCTGCGCGGCACGGGTGGGCGTCAGCGCCTGCGCGCCCCTCTTGTCGCAGGTCTTGATCGCGTCGGCGACGTAGTGGATCTGCGATTCGATCATGAACACCACGGAGTTGTGCCCGAGCCCGGTGTTGGGTCCGAGTAGGAAGAACAGGTTCGGTACGTCGGCGACGGTGATGCCGCGGTGCGCGCCGATGCCCTCGCGGTTCCAGCGGTCGACCAGGTCCTCGCCGTGCCGACCCTTGACCTGGACGTAGGTGTAGGAGTCGGTGACGTGGAAGCCGGTGGCGTAGACGATGACGTCCGCCTGGTGTTCCTGGCCGTCGGCGGTGACGATCCCGTCGGGCGTGATGCGGCTGATGGGATCGGTGATCAGTTGGGTCTTGGGGTCCGCGACCGCGCCGTAATAGGTGGAGGAGTTCAGGATTCGCTTGCACCCGATGCGGTAATGCGGCGTCAGTTTGCGGCGCAGCTCGCGGTCCTTCACCGAGCGGCGAATGTTGTATTTGCAGTAGGCCTCGATGAACTTCAGCGCGTTGGGCCGCTTGGTCATCCCGAAGGCCAGCGCCTCCTGGGCCCAGTAGATCCCCAGACGCGTCAGCGCGCGCAGCCCGGGGACGTTTTCCATGGCCCGCCGCAGGGCCGGCGGGATATCGGGGTTGGACCGCGGCACCACCCACGGCGGGGTGCGCTGGTAGAGCTGCAACTCGGCGACCTGCCCGACGATCTCGGGCACGATCTGGATCGCGCTGGCGCCGGTGCCGATGATCGCGACCCGCTTGCCGGTCAGGTCGACGCTGTGGTCCCATTCCGCGGAATGGAAAGCGGGACCGGCGAATTCGTGCCGACCCTCGATTTCGGGGAACGACGGGATGTGCAGCGCGCCCGCGCCGGAGATGAGGAACTGGGCGACGTACTCACGGCCGTCGGCGGTGAACACATGCCAACGGTTCTCGTCGTCGTCCCAGTGGGCCCGGTCCACCAGGGAGTTGAACACGATGTAGCGGCGCAGCCCGTACTTGTCGGTGACGCCCTTGAGGTAGTCCCAGATCTCAGGCTGGTAGGAGAACGGGTTCTTCCAGTCCGGCTTGGGCTCGAATGAGAACGAATACAGGTGCGACGGGATATCGCAGGCGCAGCCGGGGTAGCTGTTGTCGCGCCAGGTCCCCCCGATGTCGCCGGCCTTTTCCAGGATGACGAAGTCTTGCCCACTGAAGCCCTGCTTTTGCAGGGCGATCGCCATGCCGAGGCCGGAGAAGCCGGTCCCGATGATGATGGCTCGCGTGTGGACGGGCTGGTGTGCGGTTGTCGGCTCGTCTTGTGTCACGACGTCGGTCACGGTGGATCGGTCTTCCTGTTGGTTCACGAAAAATACCCGGTACCCAGGGTATCGGATGCTGTCAACGCCTCAGCTCGCCGCCGGATTGCTGGGCACCACGCTGTGTACCGGCCGGTCGGGATCCATCGAGATGCCGAGCACCTCGGCGGTGCCGACGATGACACCCACCATGATCGTCGTCAGGTGGGCGACAAACTGCTCGCGCGGCATGCGCCGGGCGCTTTGCGGGTCGGGGCCCAGCCACCATTCGGTGGCCGAGGCGGCCGAGCCGAAGGCCGCGTGCGCGGCCAGCTCGAACGCCGCGTGGTCGAGTTCCATTTCGCGCAGCTCGTCGTCGAACAGGTCGGCCATCGCCAACGTGATCCCCCGGCCCTCGTTGAGGATCTGCGGGCTGGCCGCCGAGCGGCCCTGGATGAACACCCGCAGCACGTTGGGGTGCTGGTCGACCAGGCCCACGTATTCCTCGACGCTGCGACGGATCACCTCGCGCGCCGAGTCGGTCTTGAGGCTCACCGCAGGGAAGATCGCCGTCCAGAGCATGTCGCGCAGGCGTTCGCCGATGGCCTGGAACAGGTCGGACTTGTCGTGGAAATGGCGGTAGATCTTCGGCTTGGCCGTGCCGGCCTCCTCGGCGATCTCCCGCACGCTCAGGTCCGGGCCCAGCCGGTCGATGGCGCGGAAGGCCGCGTCCACGATTTCGCCGCGCACCTTCTTGCGGTGTTCGCGCCAACGCTCGCTGCGCGCGTCGACCTTGACCCCCGGCGGCTTCACGCCGGGGTGAGGTGGTCGGGAGGGTCGAGGCATTTTCACCACATCAAGCACCATACCGCGTAGGCCCCGCTGACCTGGGCAGACTCCGCCTCACCAGCGCAGCATCGGAAACGGCCGGCGTGGGTGAGAGGCCGCGTAGCCGAGCAGGCCGCGTGCCAGGAAGGCGTGGAATCTCAGGTACGGCAGTTCGGTCACCACGCCGTTGACGAGGGATCGCGGCAGGGGCCCGCGCAGGAGCCCACGACTGACGTCGACGCGGTCGGCGATGCGAAACGTTTCGATCATCGGGTCGGCAACGGCGCGCAGCTTGTGGTGACAGGTGATCATCGTGCGCGCGTCGCCGACTTCGGCGATGCCGAACTCGCCGGCCAGGCTCGACGCGAGGTCGGCCGAGGGCTCCAAGTAATCGAAGGTGCCCGCCGTCCAGATGCCCAGGTCGTGCACCGCCCACGCGAGCGCCGCCCAGTCGGGCAACGGGGCACCGCGCAGCGCTTGGTGATAGGTCAGTCCCCGATAGACGTGATTTCGGTAGACGGGAAGGTCGGCCCCCAGCGCGTCCTCGTAACGCCGCAACGCGGCGTCGACGATCGGATGGCCGGTAACCGCGCTCACCGGAGACTTCCCTCGTGCGCTCCTACAGCATGCAGGAGACGCAGCCCTCGACCTCGGTGCCCTCGAGCGCCATCTGCCGCAGCCGGATGTAGTAGAGCGTCTTGATGCCCTTGCGCCAGGCGTAGATCTGCGCCTTGTTCACGTCGCGGGTGGTGGCGGTGTCCTTGAAGAACAGCGTCAGGCTCAGCCCCTGGTCCACGTGCTGGGTGGCCGCGGCGTAGGTGTCGATGACCTTCTCATAGCCGATCTCGTAGGCGTCCTGGAAGTACTCCAGGTTGTCGTTGGTCATGTAGGGCGCCGGGTAGTAGACGCGGCCGATCTTGCCTTCCTTGCGGATCTCGACCTTGCTGGCGATCGGGTGGATCGAGCTGGTCGAGTGGTTGATGTAGGAGATCGACCCCGTCGGCGGGACGGCCTGCAGGTTCTGGTTGTAGATGCCGTGCTCGCGCACCGACTCCTTCAGGCGCTTCCAGTCGTCCTGGGTGGGTATGCGAATGTCCGCGTCGGCGAAGAGCTGACGCACCTTGTCGGTCTGCGGCTCCCACACCTGGTCGATGTACTTGTCGAAGAACTCACCCGAGGCGTACTTCGACCGCTCGAAACCGCCGAAGGCCCTACCCCGTTCGATCGCGATGCGATTCGACGCCCGCAGCGCGTGGTACAGCACGCAGTAGAAGTAGATGTTAGTGAAGTCGATGCCTTCCTCGGACCCGTAGAAGATGCGCTCGCGCGCCAGGTAGCCGTGCAGGTTCATCTGCCCCAGCCCGATCGCGTGGGACTCGTTGTTGCCCTGCTCGATCGAGGGCACCGAGGTGATGTGCGTCTGGTCGCTCACCGCGGTCAGCGCGCGGATCGCCACCTCGATGGTCTGCGCGAAGTCCGGCGAATCCATCGCCTTGGCGATGTTCAGCGAACCGAGGTTGCACGAAATGTCCTTGCCCACCTTGGAATACGACAGGTCGTCGTTGAACTCCGACGGCGTGGACACCTGCAGGATCTCCGAGCACAGGTTCGAGTGCGTGATCTTGCCCTCGATCGGGTTGGCCCGGTTCACCGTGTCCTCGAACATGATGTAGGGGTAACCGGACTCGAACTGCAACTCGGCGAGGGTCTGGAAGAACTCCCGCGCCTTGATCTTCGTCTTGCGGATGCGCGCGTCGTCGACCATCTCGTAGTACTTCTCGGTCACCGAGATGTCGGCGAACGGCACGCCGTAGACCCGCTCGACGTCGTACGGCGAGAACAGGTACATGTCCTCGTTCTTCTTGGCCAGCTCAAAAGTGATGTCGGGAATCACGACGCCCAGCGAGAGCGTCTTGATCCGGATCTTCTCGTCGGCGTTCTCCCGCTTGGTGTCCAGGAAACGGTAGATGTCCGGGTGGTGCGCGTGCAGGTACACCGCGCCGGCGCCCTGGCGCGCGCCCAGTTGGTTGGCGTAGGAGAACGAATCCTCCAGCAGCTTCATGATCGGGATGACGCCCGAGGACTGGTTCTCGATGTTCTTGATCGGTGCCCCGTGCTCGCGAATGTTGCTCAGCAGCAACGCAACCCCACCGCCGCGCTTGGACAGCTGCAGCGCGGAGTTGATCGAGCGGCCGATCGACTCCATGTTGTCCTCGATGCGCAGCAGGAAGCAGCTCACCGGCTCGCCGCGCTGCTTCTTGCCCGAGTTCAGAAACGTCGGGGTGGCCGGCTGGAAGCGGCCGTCGATGATCTCGTCGACCAGCTTCTCGGCCAGCCCGGTGTCGCCGGCGGCCAGCGTCAACGCCACCATCACCACGCGGTCCTCGAAGCGCTCCAGGTAGCGCTTGCCGTCGAACGTCTTCAGCGTGTAGGAGGTGTAGTACTTGAACGCGCCGAGGAACGTCGGGAACCGGAACTTCTTGGCGTAGGCGCGGTCCAGCAGCTCCTTGACGAAGTTGCGCGAGTACTGGTCGAGAACCTCACGCTCGTAATAGTTCTCGCGGATCAGGTAGTCGAGCTTCTCATCCTGGTTGTGGAAGAAGACGGTGTTCTGGTTGACGTGCTGCAGGAAGTACTGCCGCGCCGCCAGCACGTCTTTGTCGAACTGGATCTTGCCGTCTGCGTCGTACAGATTCAGCATGGCGTTCAGCGCGTGGTAGTCCGTTTCACCGGGCAACGCGTGCGCGCCGGAGGTTACAGGCTCTGCAGTGACGGTTGGTGGCACGTCTGTTCCTTCCAGAAGTCAGCCAGGCCCGCGCGAACGGCGTCCACGTCGTCCGGGGTTCCCATCAGTTCGAAGCGGTAAAGGTAGGGCACGCCGCATTTGCGCGAGATCACGTTGCCCGCGTAGGCGAATTCGGCGCCGAAGTTGTTGTTGCCCGCGGCGATGACGCCGCGGATCAACGACCGGTTCTGCTCGTTGTTCAAGAATGCGATGACCTGCTTGGGCACGTAGCCACCGGCGTTGAGGTCCGGGGTGGCGCGGCCGCCGCCGTACGTGGGCAGGATCAGCACGTACGGCTCGTCGACCTCGATGCGGCCATGCAGCGGTATCCGCGTGGCGGGAACACCCAGCTTCTGCACGAAGCGGTGGGTGTTCTCCGACACGGAGGAGAAATAGACCAGGTTGCGTTGCGTGCTATCCATGGCACCGCAACCTCCTTCGTTACCTAACGTCCGTCGCTAAACACTCAAGCGCTGAGCGCCGCCTCCGACAGGGCCTTGATGCGGTCCGGCCGGAAACCCGACCAGTGGTCGTTGCCGGCCACCACCACGGGGGCCTGCAGGTAGCCAAGCGCCATCACGTAGTCGCGCGCCTCGTTGTCCAGCGTGATGTCGACCTTCTCGTAGCCGATGCCCTGCTTGTCGAGGGCCTTGAACGTGGCGCTGCACTGCACGCATGCCGGCTTGGTGTACACGGTGATGCTCATGGAAGCCGCTCCTTTGCGGAAGGTGGGACCTGTAACGGACTGGCAACTACTCGGTACTACGTCTTCGCTGTGTTACAGCGGGCCGTCAAGCCCCCACATTCCCGTCCTGCGGCCGCCCAGCGTCGAATGACCTGGTGAGCCGATTTCGGGTGGTGAACCAGGCCCCGGTCGGCCTGGTGAACCTGGGATCTGCCGGTGCTCGAAACACTACACCTAGTGGCTGACAAGATGTCGAGATACAACATGTTCGGAATAACATTTCTGAAATTCGCTGGTCGTAGGGCCTCCGCAAGACACGCGCCCGGCGTGTCGCAGGTCACATTTCCACGGAAGCCGCCCATGCGAATGGTTGTATCACCGGACACCGACAACTCCCGGCGGCGCCGGTGCCTCCCGACCGCCCCGGGCCGCCACCAGCAAAGCCGCCAGCCGGGGGCTGGCGGCTTCTGCTATGCGATTGCGGCAACCTGGCTGGTCGCCCGGCGGGCGGCTTGTCGACTTCCGCCAATCAGCCGACTTCGGCGGCCAGCTTTCCGATGACATCGCGCACATTGCCCGGGAGCTCGGCGTGCTCCGCGGGCGCCTTGCCCTCCAGGGTCTTGAACGGCACCGAGAGTTTGAGCGAGTCGACCACCCGGGCCCCGGCGATCCCGAACGACTTACGGGTCTCGTCGTGCGCCCACACGCCGCCGTACTGGCCGAAGGATCCCCCGATGACGGCCAGCGGCTTGCCCTTCAGCGCGCCGTTGCCGAACGGGCGGGACAGCCAGTCGATCGCGTTCTTGATGACGGCCGGGATACTGCCGTTGTATTCCGGGGTGACCACGAGCGCGGCGTCAGACTGGGCCGCGGCGGTGCGCAGCGCCGTCACCGGGCCCAGCGGCGGCGCGTCGGCGTTCATCGCGTCGTCGATTTCCTCGTTGTAGAACGGCAGCTCCCCCAGCCCGTCGAACACCGTCACGGTGACACCGTCGGGAGCGATGTCCGCCGCCAACTCCGCGATCTGACGATTGATCGACGCGGAGCGCAGGCTCCCCACCAGCGCCAAAACCTTGATGTTGTCCGCCACCGTCGTAGTTTCCCTTCGCTTGTTGGTTTCCATCCTCGCACGCTGCAACCGGACTATGGTCCGTTTCTATTCCCGCCGCGTTAAAGTACTGGGGTGAGCACTATCGAGCGGCTCGGCGACATGCCCGTCTGGGCGCCGCAAGCGCCGGTGCCGGAACGGGGTGACGCGGCGCGCAACCGCGCCCTCCTCGTGGACGCGGCCCGGCGCCTGGTCGCCGAGCGCGGCGCCGACGCGGTCACGATGGACGACGTCGCCGCCGCCGCCGGCGTCGGCAAGGGCACCTTGTTTCGCCGGTTCGGCAGCCGCGCCGGCCTGATGATGGTGCTGCTCGACGAGGACGAGCGAGCCAGCCAGCAGGCTTTCATCTTCGGACCGCCACCGCTGGGACCCGACGCCACGCCGATGGAGCGGCTGGTGGCCTTCGGCCGGGAACGGATCGGCTTCGCCCACGCCCATCGCGACCTGCTGGCCGAGGCTCACCGCGATCCGCAGACGCGCTACAGCGCGCCCGTCTTGGTGCACCACACCCATATCCGGGTGTTGCTGCAGGCGGCGAACACCACCGGTGATCTCGACGTCCAGACCGACGCCCTACTGGCCCTGCTGCACGTCAACTATGTGGAACATCAGCTCAACGAGGGCGGTCATACCCTTCAATCCCTGGGCGACGCGTGGGAAAGCCTGGCGCGCAAGCTTTGTGGGCGATAGCCGATGACCGAGCCGACGCCCAGCTGGGTCCTGCACGTCGACCTCGATCAGTTTCTGGCATCGGTGGAGTTGCGCCGCCACCCCGAGCTGACCGGGCTGCCGGTCATCGTCGGCGGCAGCGGCGATCCGACCGAACCGCGCAAGGTGGTCACCTGCGCCTCGTATGAGGCCCGGGAATTCGGCGTGCACGCCGGAATGCCGTTGCGGACGGCCGCGCGCCGCTGCCCCGAGGCGACGTTTCTGCCGTCGGACGCGCCCGCCTACGACGCGGCGTCCGACGAGGTGATGGGGTTGCTGCGCGACCTGGGACACCCGGTCGAGGTGTGGGGCTGGGACGAGGCGTACATCGGGGTGACGGGCGCCGATCCGGCCGAAGTGGCCGAACAGATCCGAACCGTCATCTCGTCGGAAACTCACTTGTCCTGCTCGGTGGGAATCAGTGACAACAAACAGCGCGCCAAGGTCGCGACCGGCTTCGCCAAACCGGCGGGCATCTTCGCGCTCACCGACGCAAATTGGATGACCCTGATGGCGGACCGCCCAGTCGACGCACTTTGGGGCGTGGGCCCCAAGACGGCGAAAAAGCTTGCAGCGCTGGGGATATCGACGGTATGGGAGCTCGCGCACAGCGATGCCGAACTGCTGACCGCAACGTTCGGCCCACGCACCGGCCTCTGGCTGCTACTACTGGCCAAGGGCGGCGGTGACGCGCGAGTCAGCGCCGAGCCGTGGCTCCCACGCTCGCGCAGCCACGTCGTCACCTTCCCGCGTGACCTCACCGACCGCGCCGAAATGAATTCGGCCATCACGCAATTGGCCGAGCAGGCACTGGCGGACGTGCTCGCGTCGGGCCGGATCGTGACCCGGGTCGCGGTGACCGTGCGAACCGCGACCTTCTACACCCGCACCAAGATTCGCAAGCTGGACGCACCGACCACCGATCGCGACACCATCGTCGCCGCGGCGCTGCGCGTCCTGGACCTATTCGAGCTCGACCGCCCGATTCGGCTGCTCGGGGTGCGCCTCGAGCTGGCCATGCCGGGCTAGCGGCGCGGGGGCGGGCCGCAACGCGCGGGTGAACACCACGTTGACCTGGCGCATGGCCACGCTGTAGGGCCACCACGCCAGCCGCTTGAACGCGTACAGCGCCCGGATGTCGGGCGAGGTGTAGATCAGGTAGCGGTTCTTGGCGACTCCGGCCAAGATCTTCGCGGCGGCCTTCTCCGGCGAGACGGCGTGGCCGCTGAACCGGTTCACCCAGCGGGCCACCTTCGGATCTTCGCGGTCCACGCCGGCGATCTCCACGGTTTGCACCAGAGGCGTGTTCACCGCGCCCGGCACCACGACCGAGACCCCGATGCGGTGGCGGGCCAGATCGAAGCGCAACACCTCCGACAGCCCGCGCAAGCCGTACTTGCTCGCGCTGTAGGCGGCATGCCACGGCAGCGCGACCAACCCGGCCGCCGAGGACACGTTCACCAGGTGCCCGCCGTTGCGGGCCGCCACCATCGCCGGGACGAACGTCTCGATGACGTGGATCGGACCCATCAGGTTGATCGCGATCATCTTGCTCCACTGCTCGTGCGTCAGCCGATCGACGGTTCCCCAGGCGGACACTCCGGCGATGTTGAGCACGACGTCCATGCTCGGGTGGTCGCGGTGGATGTCGGCGGCGAAGGCCGCCACCGCGCCGTAGTCGGCGATGTCGAGGGCCCGATGCGCGGGGACTCGCGCGCCGAGCGCGCGGGCGTCGGCCACCGCCGACTCCAGGCCGTCGCGGTCGCGGTCGGTCAGATACAGTTCGGCGCCCTGCGCCGCCAGCCGCAGCGCGGTGGCGCGGCCGATGCCGCTGGCCGCGCCGGTGAGCAGGCACCGTTTGCCTGCGAAGTACCCCTGCTGCCCCATTGCCGTGACGATACCGGCGGTAACGGTCTACGGGCGCCCGGCCCACAGCGCGTGCAGCCACAACCGCTCGAGCACGCGCACGCGACGGTCGAGATCGCTGTCGCGGCCGGCCAGGATGGGATCGCCGGTCAGCATCAGCGCGGTAGTGCCGGCCAGGGTGCGGATCAGGGTGGGCAGGTCGTCGCTGATCGGGTGGGCGGTCCCGGCCTTCATCTCGGCCTCGACGATGGCGACGATCTGGCCCAGCACCACCTCGAATTGCTGGTCCATCAGGTTGCGGATCTCGACGTCGGTGTTGCGGGCCTCGTTGCAGGCGGTCATCACCGGGTCGTTGTGCGCGTACACCGCAGCCGCGCTGCCGACCATGCGTTTGGCGAACTGCTCCGGCGACTCGCCCGGCTGGCGGGGTGCGAAATCCTGCGTGAGCTCCTCGAGTTCCGCGGCGGCCTCGGCCATCAGCTGGGCGAGCACGGCGTACTTGGAGTCGAAGTAGAAGTAGAAGCCGGACCGGGCCACCCCGGCCCGAAGGCTGATGGTGCTGACCGACAGCTCCGCGAATGGCTTTTCCTGCAGCATTTCCCGCACGGCCTGCAGGATCGCCTGGCGCTGTTTGTCACCGCGCCGCTGCCCGCCCGGCTCACCGGTGGCGGGGTGGATGCTCATTCCCTGACCTTGCACCACGCCGATCAAAAAGCAAACTTGACAGCCGTCAAGTTTTTCCCGAAGGTTAGGGGAGAGTGACGGCTGTCACGTGGGAGGGACCGCAAAGGAGCGTCTATGACCGCCACCATCAGCACCCCGCAATACCTGCTGGACCAGGCGCGCCGCCGGTTCACCCCGTCGGTCAACAACTTTCCTGGGATGGGCGCGGTGGAGCGCAGGCTGCGCACCGTCCAGTTTCCCGAGCACGTGCTGGCCGAACCGCCGCCGGGCAGCGGGCTCAAAGCGGTGGTGGGTGACGCGGGGCTGCCGGTCATCGGGCACATCATCGAGATGCTGCGCGGCGGCCCGGATTACCTGATGTTCCTGTATGAGACCAAAGGCCCGCTCGTCTTCGGCGACTCGCCGTTGCTGCCATTCGTCGCGGCGCTCGGCCCGGACGCCGCCCAGGAGCTCTACTCGAACCGCAACAAGGATTACTCCCAGCAGGGCTGGACCCCGGTGATCGGCGCCTTCTTCAAGCGCGGGCTGATGCTCCTGGACTTCGAAGAGCACCTGTTCCACCGGCGGATCATGCAGGAGGCGTTTATCCGGTCCCGGCTCGCCGGTTACGTCGAGCACATGGACCAGGTGGTGTCGCAGGTCATCGCCGACGATTGGGTGATCGACGACCCTCGCTTCCTGCTCTACCCCGCGATGAAGGAGCTGACCCTCGACATCGCGTCGATGGTGTTCATGGGCCACGAGCCGGGCACCGACCGCGAGTTGGTGACCAAGGTGAACAAAGCCTTCACGATGACCGTCCGCGCCGGCAACGCGATCATCCGCAACCCGATCCCGCCGTTCACGTGGTGGCGCGGAATCAGGGCCCGGCAACTGCTGGAGAACTACTTCGACGAACGCGTCAAGGAGCGCCGCGGCAAGGAAGGCAGCGACCTGCTGACCGTGTTGTGTCAGACCGAGGACGAGGACGGCAACCGCTTCTCCGACGAGGACATCGTCAACCACATGATCTTCTTGATGATGGCCGCCCACGACACCTCCACCACCACCGCGACGAACATGGCTTACCAGCTCGCCGCGAATCCGCTGTGGCAACAACGCTGCCGCGACGAGTCGGACCGCCTCGGGGATGGGCCGCTCGACATCGAGTCGCTGGAGAAGCTCGAATCGCTGGATCTGGTGATGAACGAGTCGATCCGGCTGGTTACGCCGGTGCAGTGGGCGATGCGCCGAACGGTGCGCGACACCGAATTGCTGGGCCACTACCTACCGAAGGGCACCAACGTCACCGCGTTTCCGGGGGTGAACCATCTGCTCCCGGAGATCTGGACCGACCCCCTGAAGTTCGACCCGGAACGGTTCACCGAGCCCCGCAACGAACACAAGCGCCACCGGTACGCGTGGACTCCGTTCGGCGGCGGCGCGCACAAGTGCATCGGAATGGTGTTCGGCCAGTTGGAGATCAAGACGATCATGCATCGGCTGCTGCGTCGCTACCGGCTCGAGCTGCCCCGTCCGGGTTACGAGTCGAAGTGGGACTACCGCACCATCCCCATTCCGATGGACGGCATGCCGATCGTGCTGCGCCCGCTCTGAGATCAGCCGATCAACCGGTTCGCGCAGGCGATCATCGCGCGCAGGGCCGACTCCGTCGGATCCTCGGAGAAACCCACGGCCCACTCGTCGCGCGCGCCGTCGCCGCCGCGGACGAACGTCGCGGTGCGCCCACCGGATTGCAGCTGATGAAAGTTGAGGATTTCCAACGACATTCCGCGCTCGTGCAGCATCGCGCCGAGGGCCGCGATCGGGCCGCCGGCCGCGGCGGTCGAGGTTGCGATGCGGTCACCCACGGCGATGACGGCCCGGAAGTTGCGGGCGTGCGGACCCACCCGCCGGTCGGTGTCGGTGCACTCCCACGTGCCCAGCCGGACGGGTCCCGCCGGGCCGTACGTCGCGACGAATCGCTCCCAGGTCATCGCGCCCGCCCGCTCCCGCAGACCCCGGGGCAGCGCGGCGCCGAACTGCCGGGCGAACCACACCGTGGCGAGGCATTGGCTGGCTGAAATGCTGGAGAGGTCGAGCCGCTCGGGGATAGTCATGTGCCGGTCTTCTTCGGTCGATTCCAGTGACCGACGGCGGTAGCTTCCGACCCACAGCGGGGGGTCGGTCTAGGTCAGACCCCGCTGCGGGTGCTAGCTACTACCACGCGATCGAGAAGACGCACGAGGCCCGACATTAGCCGCACACCCGCCTGACGTGCAAGTTCCGCGGATAAAACAAGTCGGCAAAACGTTGGTTTACGCGTGTGCAACAGGGGGTATGAAGCGGAGGCGACAGTCATTCAACGGCTGTGCAATTACCCCTTACACATGGATGAAAGAAGGCTCATCATGAAGGCGAAGGGCACCAGGAAAAACCTCAAAGCTGCCGCGGCGGCCGCCGGGGTCGCCGCGGTGTTACTACTCCCGACCGGATGCGCGTCGGCCGCGGCCGGCAGCGGGGGCCTTGTCGGCGGCACCACCGGTGGCACGGTCGGCGGGATCGTGGGCGGCATTACTGGCGGCCTCGGCCTTTAACTGATTACGTCAAGCAGCCCTCGGGTCTCCCGGGGGCTGCTTGCGTTCAACCCGTCGGCCCCGCCGACGCGTCGAAGCGGAGATACGCCTGGATGGTCGTGCCGCTGGGGGTGGTGTAGGTGCGCACCAGGTCCGAAATGGCGTTGACCAGGTACAGGCCCCGGCTGGCGGGGCCGCAGGGACCCGGGTCCAGCCGGCCGACCAACGGATCGTCGAAGCATCCGGTGTCCCGCGCCTCGCACACCAGATAACCGTCGTCGCGCCAGAAGGCGAGCTGGCAGGCGCCATCGGTGTACATCAAGCTGTTGCTGGCCAGCTCGGTGGCCACCAATTGCAGGTCCTCGATCCCGTCCTGGGACAACCCGATCCAGCCGGCGTAGTCGACCGCGAAGGACCGCGCGGGGCTGAGGTCCGTGGACTTGCTGACCGTGTAGGTCACGGCGCCCGGGTTGGCGGGCAGCGGCCGGTTGCAGCGCCGCAGGGCGGCGTCGGGGGCGTAGTCGGCGCTGCGTTGCAGCGCACCACCGCGCAGAAGCAGGGGATGCGTGGCCCGGGCGTCGGCCAGCACCTCGTCGGCAAGCCGGCTCCCGTCGTAGAGACATAGATTGGTCGCCTGGTAGCCGTCCATCGCCCCGTTGACCAACGCCTCGTGTTCCACGCAGGCGACCAATTCCTCGCCGCTGCGGCCGGGCCAGGCGAGTTGGCTGACGATCCGCACCCGCCGGTCGGGATGGTCGTCGACGAAGGCACCCTCCATCGCCATGAACCGGCTCGGGTTGCGGGCCTCCTCGGTGACGTCGACGGTCTGCACATCGGGCGGCAAGCCGCCGTCGGCCGCCATCGCGTCGCGCAGCAACGCCAGCTTGTCGGACGGCACCGCGACCAGTACCGGCTCCCCGGCCGCCAGCCCGTCGCCGATGAAGCGGGTCACCGCATCCAGATACTCGTGCTGGGATTGGTAAATAAGCGCGGAGTGGACGAAGCCGATCTGGGTGCCCGCCATCACTCCGGCACTCTCACTTTCGATCACGAATGCCAACCCCCTGCTGGACCGGCCGTTAACTTTCTCCCTCCCCAATACCCCCGAGGGGCCTTCGATATACCGAGCTACAGATCACATCCCGGACTCAGTACGTGTCACAGCCACCAGGAGGCGGCGGCATCCAGATGACGGCGAACGCGATAGCGGGCCAGGCTCTCGTCACCCGCCTCGGTCGCGTCCGCGATCCGTAGGTGCGCGTGGTGGACCGCAAGGACGTCGGCCCAGGTCGGCGGCGCCTGCCCGGTGCTCGACCAGTGCCGGCGGAACAGCTCGACGATGATGCGCAGGAACAGGTCGAGCAGGGTGTTGCCGGCCAGCTGGGCCAGTCCGATGTGGAACCGGAACTCTTCGGCCGCCGCGGCGCCCAGATCGCCGGGTGTTTCGGAGACCTCGGACCGGTGGGCGGTCAGGAACGCGGCCACCTCGGATTCGCCGCGCCGCTTGACCACCTTGGCGACGTTGTCGATCTCGATGGCGTCCCGGACGCAGCGCAGGTCTTCCCGGCTCGGATCGCGGTACTGCAGGTACAAGGCGACGGTGTCGATGCTGGCTTGCGCCTGGGGTTGAGCGATGACGAGGCCGCCGCCCGGTCCGCGGCGCATGTGCGCGATCGAGTGGTATTCGAGCAGCCGGACCGCCTCGCGAAACACCGCCCGGCTCACCCGGTATCGCTCCAGTAGGGCCGCCTCCGTGCCGAGGACGGAACCGACCCGCCAGCCGTCGGCGGCGATGTCGTCGCCGATCGTGACCGCCAGCATCTCCGCGAGTTTGCCGCGGGGCGCCTCAATGTTCAGCGGCCGCCGCTTGCGCCGCCGGCTCGCGGTGCCGGGGTGATGGTGCTGCAGCCAGGCCGTCACGGCCTCGACGTGGCGTTCGGACAGCGTTTTTGCCCGCGCCGGGTCGCCGGAGGTGACGGCCTCGACGATCTCGGAGTGATCGACGTGCATCCGGTCGACCGCCTCGATGGCCTCGGTGGCCGTGTTTGTTCGCGACTGCAGGGCGTAGCGGGTGGTGAGCCGCATCAGCACGTCGATAAACAGTTGCAGCACCGGGTTTTTCGATTGCTCGGCCAGGGCGATGTGGAACTCGTCGCGCGGCGTCGGCAGCCCCGGCTGCCATTCTTCTTCGCCCCGCAACACCGCCCGCAGCCGCGCGATGCCCGCCTCGTCGATCCGCTCCGCGGCCAGCGACGCGGCCAACGGTTCGAGCACCAGGCGCGCGTTGAGCAGGTCACCCAGCGTGGTGCCCAGATACTCGAGATAGATGACGACGGCGCGAGTGGCGGGGCCCGCGTCGGGCTCGCAGATGATCAGCCCGCCGCCCGGCCCACGCCGCATCCGTGCCACCTGATGGTGTTCGACCAGCCGGACCGCCTCCCGCAGCACCGAGCGGCTCACCCCGAATCGCTCCTGCAAGGCGTGTTCGGAACCCAGCGATTCCCCGGTGGCCCAGCCGCGGCGGACGATGTCGGCCTCGAGCTCGCGCGCGATCTTCGACGCCAGCTTGTTCGCCAGGCCGGTGCTCATGTCAGGACCAATAACGTTTCGGCGCAACAATTTTCAGCATGTGAGCAACATGCAGCCGGCGACGGGCCCGCCTCCCACGGACACCACGCCGACCTCCGGGCGACGCGAAACCTGCCGCTCCCCCGCCTCGCCGCGCAACTGCAGACACCCCTCGTGCAGCGCCCAGTAGCCGTGCATGCGCCCGGCCGACAGCTGACCGCCGTAGGTGTTCAGGGGCAAAACCCCGTCGCGGGCGATCCGCTCGCCACCCTCGACGAAGGGCCCCGCCTCGCCGTCGCCGCAGACTCCCAGGGCCTCCAGCCACGCGAGGGTCAAATAGGTGAAGCCGTCGTACAGCTCGGCGACCTCGAGATTCGACGGCTTGAGGTCGGTGCGCGACCACATCTGCGCCGCGGCGTCCGACATCGCCATCTTCGGGTAGTCGTCCCGGTGAAACCAGCCGCCGGCGCCGTCGGACCCGCCGATCGCCTCCACCGCGACCGCGCGGTGCGGGCAGTCGCGCGCGTACTCGGCGTGCGAAACCACCACCGCGATCGAGCCGTCGATCGGGACGTCGCAGTCCAGCAGCCCGAACGGGGTGGAAACCGGCCGCGCGCTGAGGTAGTCGGCCATGGTCATCGGGTCGCGGTACACGGCGCGCGGATTCAACGCGGCATTGCGCCTGCCGTTGAGGGCCACCCAGCCGAGCTGTTGCTTGGTGGTGCCGTACAGCTCCATGTGGCGCCGGCAGTTGAGCGCCAGCCAGTTCGCGGCGGAGTACGCGTTCGCGGCGACGAGGTCATTGACGTCGTCCATCGCGCCGACGGCGGGGCGGTCGGCGCCCTCGGGGGCCTCGAACATCCGCGCGAGGGGCGGCGCGGGCGCGTTCTCCTGCGGCTTCACCGGGACGGTGCCCCCGAGCATCTGGATGGTCCGGTACACCACCACGTGGCGGGCGCGCCGCTCGGCGACCGCGCGGCAGGCCGACATCACCGGGCTGAGCAAGCCGCCGGTGCCGAAGCCCGAACCGCAATCCGCGGCCTCGATTCCCAGCTCGGCGTTGACCTCGCCGGCGGGGGTGTCGCCCAGCGTCGCGATGCCGTCGATGTCGGAGGCGACCAGCCCGGCGTCCTGGACGGCGGCCCGCACCGCCTCCATGGTCAGGTCCAGGCCGGCGATGCCGGTGCGGCGGCCGATCCGGGAGATGCCGATGCCGGACAGAATCGCGTCCTTTTCGAAATGCGTCATGCCCACCGCCCGTCAGCCCATAGCCCCGCATCGAATCAATTGAGTGTACTGTATTCGTCGTGCCGGACGAGCCGCTGCTCATCGAATACTGCGCCGACTGCGCGCATTGGGTGCATCCGCCTGCCGGCGTGTGCCGCACGTGTGGCGGAAAGCTGGTCGCGCGGCCCGTTTCCGGGCGGGGTGCGGTCTTCACGTACACGGTGAACCACCACCCGTACAACCCGGAACTGCCCGTCCCGTATGTGATCGCCATCGTCGAACTCGCCGAACAACAGGGCCTGCGGGTGGCGGCCAACATCGTTGGCTGCGAACCCGATTCGGTCAAATGCGGGATGCCCGTCGAGCTGCAGCCGGAAACGGGCAGCGGCGGGGCGCCGCTGTTCGCGCCGGCCTGAGCCTCGACGGGGCTAGTTGATCAGCGGGTCGCGCGGCATGCCGAGAATCCGCTCGGCGATCTGGTTGCGGGTGACCTCCGAGGTGCCCCCCGCGATCGCCATGCCACGGGCTCCCATCGTCAGCCGGCCGACCACCGCGGCGGGGCCGTCCATCAGCGCGACCTCCGGCCCCGACAGCGCCGCCCAGATCGCGGCGCCGTCCACCATGTGCTCGGCCAGCTTGAGCTTGGTGATGTTGCCCTCCGGACCGGGCCCCGCCCCCTCGACGCTGCGCGCGGCGCGCCGCAGGTTCAGCAGTCGCAGGGCGTGATCGTCGGCGAGGAAGGACCCGATCCGAATCGGCGCCCCGGCCAAGCGATCTGACTGCTGCGAAGCGAGCTGCACCAGCGTGGCCGCCAGGCCCTCGTAGAACGATCCGCTGCCGCCGATGCTGACCCGCTCGTTGCCCAGGGTCGCGCGGGCGACGGTCCACCCGGAGTTGGGCGCGCCGACGACGTCCTCGTCGGGGACGAACACGTCGTTGAAGAACACCTCGTTGAATTCCGAGCCGCCGGTGATCTGCCGCAACGGCCGCACCTCGACGCCCGGTCCCTTCATGTCGATGATCACGGTCGTGATGCCGGCGTGCTTGGGGGCATCCGGGTCGGTGCGCACGGTGGCCAGGCCGCGTGCGCAGTATTGCGCCCCGCTGGTCCACACCTTCTGCCCGTTGATCTTCCAGCCGCCGTCGACCCGAACGGCGCGGGTCTTGACCGACGCCGCGTCGGAGCCGGCCTCGGGTTCGGAGAACAGCTGGCACCAGATCTCTTCCTGGCGGAGCGCCTTCTCCACGAATCTTTCGATCTGCCAATCGGTTCCGTGCTGGATCAGGGTCAAGATCACCCAGCCGGTGATGGAGTAGTCGGGCCGCTTGATGCCGGCCGCGCGGAACTCCTCCTCGATGACCAACTGCTCCACCGCGTCGGCGGCCCGACCCCAGGGCTTGGGCCAGTGCGGCATGACGTAGCCCGTCTCGATCAGTTTGTCCCGTTGCGCCTCTTTGTCCAGCTTGGCGATCTCGGCGGCGTCGGCGTGGATGCGGGTGCGCAGTTCCTCCGCCTCGGGCGGCAGGTCCAAACTGTTCTCCCGCTTGGCGCCGGCGGCGGTGCGCTCGAAGACATCCCGGGCCGGCGCGTCACCGCCGAACAACGCCGCGATCACCAGCGCGCGGCGCAGGTGCAGATGAGCGTCGTGCTCCCAGGTGAAACCGATGCCGCCGTGCACCTGGATGTTCAGCTCGGCGTTGCGCGCATAGGCGGGAAACGCCAGGGCCGCCGCCACCCCGGCGACCAGTTGGAACTGGTCCTCGTCCTCGCTCGCCGCGCGCGAGGCATCCCACACCGCGGCGATCGCCGACTCGGCGGACACCAGCATGTTCGCGCAATGATGCTTGACCGCTTGGAAAGTCGCGATGGTCCGGCCGAACTGCTGGCGCACCTTGGCGTAGTCCACGGCGGCCTCCACGCAGTCCGCGGCGCCGCCCACCGCCTCGGCGGCCAGCAGCGTGCGGGCCCGGGCCAGCGCCGCGGCCCGGGCGCCGGTCAGGATGTCGTCGGCGCCGACGTCCACGTTTTCGAGTCGGACGCGACCGGACCGCCGGGTCGGGTCGAAGTTGTCCGGCACCTGCACCGTCACGCCGGCGCGGCCGCGCTCCAGCACGAGCACGTCCTCGCCCGCGGCGACCAGCAGCAACTCGGCCAGCCCGGCGCCCAGCACGATCCCGGCGTCGCCGTCGGCGACCCCGTTCTTGAGCTGCACATTGCCGTCCAGGCCGATCCCCGCGGTGACGGTCCCGTCGATCAACCCGGGCAGCAGGCGCGACTTCTGTTCGGCGCTACCGTCTTTGGCGAGCACCGCCGAGGCGATCACGGTCGGCACGAACGGGCCCGGCGCCACGGCGCGGCCGAGTTCTTCCACCACCACCACGAGTTCGGGCAGGCCGAAGCCGGAGCCGCCGTGCTCCTCGTCGATGTGCAGGCCCAGCCACCCCAGTTCGACGAGGTTCTGCCAGAACGGCGGCCGGGATTCCTCGGCGGCGTCGAGCAGGGACCGCGCCGCCCAACGGGCCTTCTGCGAGGTCAGGAACGCGCGGGCGACATCGGCGAGTTCGCGGTGGTCGTCGGTCAGTGCGATACCCATGAGGGGCCCTCCTCGCTACCGGCTGGGTAGCCTGCCCCGCTTCGAGGGGAAGCGGGGCGGCTGCCTAAAGAGTGTACTTAATGCGAGGCGGGCGGCTTGTGGGGGTGGCCTACTTGGGCGCGAACCGCTGGCCGGCGTCCAGCCGCAGGCACTGGCCGTTGAGCATCGGGTTGTCCACGATGGCCGCCGCCAGCTTCGCGTACTCGATCGGCCGGCCGAGGCGCTTGGGGAAGGCCGCGTCCTTGGTGAGCGCCGACGCGAATTCGTCCGGGATGCCCTGGGTCAGCCCCGTGGCGAACAGGCTCGGCGCGATCGCCAGCACCCGGATGCCCAGCGAGCCCAGGTCGCGCGCCATGGTCAGGCACATGCCCGCGACGCCCGCCTTGGCGGCGGTGTAGGCGACCTGCCCGATCTGGCCCTCGAAGGCCGCGATCGAGGCGGTGTTGATGATGACGCCGCGCTCCTCGTCCTCGGGCTCGTTCTTGGCCATGTGGGCGGCGGCCAGCCGGCTGATGTTGAAGGTGGCGATCAGGTTGAGGTCGATGACGGATTGGAAGGATTCGAGGTCGTGCGGGCCGGATTTGGTCATCGTCCGCTTGGCGATGCCGCCGCCGGCGGTGGTGATGATGACGTGCAGGCCGCCCAGCTTGTCGACGGCGGTCTGCAGCGTCTCCTCGGTGCCGGTGAAGTCGGTGACGTCAACCGGGTAGAACGCGCCCTTGACGCCCTCGGCGACCGTCTTGCCGTCGGAGCCCTCGCGGTCGAGGATCGCGACCTGCGCCCCGCGCTCGGCCAGCAGCTCCGCCGAGGCGCGACCCATCCCCGACGCGCCGCCGATGACGACGACCTTCTTTCCGTTGATCTCCATCCGGGCCTCTCCTTGTGGGTTGTCAGATTCCTAGCAATCTGTAACGTTAGGTAGCACGCTAGCGTGTCCGCCCCCGAGGGTTGACCCCGCCTTGTCGGTGAGCCGTGACAAGCTGATTTGGTGCTCCTTGTCGACGTGGCGACGACGTCGCTTGACGTGGGCGGGACGTCGTCGCGGCTGAGCAAGGTCGCCCACATCGCCGACCTGTTGCGCCGCGCCGCCGACGACCCCGACGGCGGCGTCGCAATCGTGGTCTCCTGGCTCTCCGGTGAGCTGCGGCAGCGCCAGATCGGGGTCGGCTGGGCGTCGTTGCGGTCCCGCCCGGCACCGGCGCCGCATCCGACGTTGACCGTTACCGGGGTGGACGCCCGCTTCTTCCAGATCGGGGCGGTGTCGGGCAAAGGGTCGCAGGCCCGGCGCGCCGAGCTGATCGCCGACCTGTTCGCCGCCGCGACGGAAGCCGAGCAGGCGTTTCTGCTGCGGCTGCTCGGCGGGGAGCTACGCCAGGGGGCGCTGGCCGGGATCATGGCCGACGCGGTGGCCAAGGCCGCCGGCATCCCGGTCGCGTCGGTGCAACGGGCCGCGATGCTGGGCGGGGACCTGCCCGCCGTCGCGGCGGCGGCCTTGGGTACCGGGGCGCCGGGCCTGGAGGCGTTCACCCTGCGGGTCGGCCGGCCGGTCGGGCCGATGCTGGCGCAGACCGCCACCGGGGTGGCCGACGCGCTCGAGAGGCACGGCGGGACAACGATTTTCGAGGCGAAGCTGGACGGCGCCCGGGTGCAGATCCACCGGTCCGGCGACGAGGTCACCGTCTACACGCGCAGCCTCGACGACGTCACCGCCCGCCTGCCCGAGGTGGTAGAGGCGACGCTGGCGCTGCCGGTGCGCGACCTCATCGCCGACGGCGAGGCGATCGCGCTGCGGCCCGACAACTCACCACACCGCTTCCAGGTCACCGCGTCGCGGTTCGGCCGATCGGTCGATGTGGCCAAAGCCCGTGCGGCGCAGCCGCTCTCGGTGTTCTTCTTCGACATCCTGCATCGCGACGGCGTCGACCTGCTCGACGCGCCGACCACCGAGCGGCTGGCGGACCTGGACGCGCTGGTGCCAGCCGCGCAGCGGGTGGATCGGCTGCTCACCGCGGACCCGGAGACGGCGGCCGGATTCCTGGACGCGACGCTGGCCGCCGGCCACGAGGGCGTCCTGGCCAAGGCGCCGGACGCGCCGTACCAGGCGGGCCGCCGCGGCGCGGGCTGGCTGAAGGTCAAGCCCGTGCACACCCTGGACCTGGTGGTGCTCGCCGTCGAGTGGGGATCGGGGCGCCGAAGCGGCAAGCTGTCCAACATCCACCTCGGGGCGCGCGACCCGGCCACCGGTGAATTCGTCATGGTGGGAAAGACTTTCAAGGGCATGACCGACGCCATGCTGGACTGGCAGACCGCGCGGTTCAGCGAACTCGCCGTCGATGGGACGGACTCCTACGTCGTGCGGCTGCGGCCCGAGCAGGTGGTCGAGATCGCGCTGGACGGGGTCCAGAAATCCTCGCGCTATCCCGGCGGTGTCGCGCTGCGGTTCGCCCGGGTGGTGCGCTACCGCGACGACAAAAGCCCGGCCGAGGCCGACACCATCGATGCCGTGCGCGCGCTGTATTGACAAAGCACGCGCAATTCGTTTCCCGGGCGTAGGGTTTCGGCCGTGGCAGTCAAGGAGCAGGACAAAGACGTCAGCTACATCCACACCGACAACGACCTGCCGCCCGTCGCGATCGTCGACCGCTCCCCCATCACCGCCCGGCACAAGATCGTGTTCGGGGTCATCGCCGTGCTCGGCGCCGTCGCGTGGGCCAGCATCGCGTTCGCCCGCGGCGAGACGGTGAACGCGGTCTGGTTCGTGGTCGCGGCGATCTGCACCTACATCATCGGCTACCGGTTCTACGCCCGGCTGATCGAAATGAAGATCGTTCGCCCGCGCGACGATCACGCCACCCCGGCCGAGGTGCTCGACGACGGCACCGACTACGTGCCCACCGACCGGCGCGTGCTGTTCGGGCATCATTTCGCCGCCATCGCCGGAGCCGGGCCGCTGGTCGGCCCGGTGCTGGCCACCCAGATGGGTTACCTGCCGGGCAGCATCTGGATCATCCTCGGCGCGGTGTTCGGCGGCTGCGTGCAGGACTACCTGGTGCTGTGGATCTCCACCCGCCGCCGGGGCCGTTCCCTGGGCCAGATGGCCCGCGACGAGCTGGGCGCGGTGGGCGGGGCGGCCGCCCTGCTCGGGGTCCTGGTGATCATGGTGATCCTGATCGCGGTGCTGGCCCTGATCGTGGTCAAGGCGTTGGCCGAAAGCCCCTGGGGCGTGTTCTCCATCGCCATGACCATTCCCATCGCCCTGTTCATGGGGATCTACCTGCGGTTCCTGCGCCCCGGGCGGGTGTCGGAGGTCTCGGTGATCGGGTTCGCGCTGCTGCTGGCCGCGGTGGCGTCCGGCAACTGGGTCGCCGAAACACCTTGGGGCGCATCCTGGTTCACGCTGTCCCCGGTGACGTTGTGCTGGTGCCTGATCGTCTACGGTTTCGCCGCATCGGTGTTGCCGGTGTGGTTGCTGCTGGCGCCGCGCGACTACCTGTCCACGTTCATGAAAGTCGGCGCCATCGCGCTGCTCGCGGTCGGCATCTGCATCGCGCGGCCGGTCATGCAGGCGCCCGCGATCTCGCAGTTCGCCACCAAGGGCAACGGTCCGGTGTTCGCCGGCTCGCTGTTCCCGTTCCTGTTCATCACCATCGCGTGCGGCGCCCTGTCGGGATTCCACTCGCTGATCTCGTCCGGGACGACGCCCAAGCTGCTGGAGAAGGAAGGCCAGATGCGGCTGATCGGCTACGGCGGCATGATCACCGAGTCGTTCGTCGCCGTCATGGCGCTGATCACCGCGTCGATCATCAACCAGCATCTCTACTTCACGATCAACGCGCCGGCCGCGCAGACCGGCGCCACCGCGGCCCGCGCCGCGGACTACGTCAACTCACTCGGACTGCACGGCCCCCCGGCCACCGCCGACCAGATCGGCCAGGCCGCCGCCAGCGTCGGCGAAAAGTCGATCGTGTCGCGCACCGGCGGGGCCCCGACACTCGCCTGGGGAATGTCCGAGGTGCTGCAGCGGGTGTTCGGCGGCGCCGGGCTGAAGTCCTTCTGGTATCACTTCGCGATCATGTTCGAGGCGCTGTTCATCCTGACCACCCTCGACGCGGGCACCCGGGTCAACCGCTTCATGCTGTCCGACACGCTGGGCAACCTGGGCGGCCCGCTGACCAAGCTGCGCAACCCGAGTTGGCGGCCCGGCGTGTGGATCTGCAGCCTGGCGGTCGTCGCCGCCTGGGGCAGCACCCTGCTGATGGGCGTGACCGATCCGCTGGGCGGCATCAACACGCTGTTCCCGCTGTTCGGTATCGCCAACCAGCTCCTGGCCGGCATCGCGCTGACCGTCATCACCGTGGTGGTGATCAAGAAGGGGCTGCTGAGATGGGCGTGGATTCCCGGGGTTCCGCTGCTGTGGGACCTGGCGGTCACGCTGACCGCGTCCTGGCAGAAGATCTTCTCCGGGGATCCCGCGGTCGGCTACTGGACTCAACACGCCCAGTACTCGGCGGCGCAGCGGGCCGGCAAGACCGCGTTCGGCGCGGCCAAGAATCCCCATCAGCTGGACGAGGTCATCAGGAACACCTTCATCCAGGGCACCCTGTCCATCGTCTTTGCGCTGGTGGTTCTCATCGTCTTCGTCGCGGGAGTTGTGGTCGCGGCCAGGGCAATTCGTGGCGGCGGGCGTCCGCTGACCGAGGAGGACCCGGTGCCCTCGAAGCGGTTCGCGCCCTCGGGCCTGGTCCCCACGGCCGCCGAACGCGCGTTGCAGAGACGATGGGACGCGCCGGGCGAAAAGGTCGTGTCGAACTCCCCGGCACGGTCCTAAACTTGCGCGATGAGAGTCGGCATCGACTTTGGCACCACACACACCGTCGTTGCGGCCGTCGACCGAGGCAACTATCCCGTCATCTCGTTTGACGGCGTCGACGCGTGGCCGTCGATCGTCGCGGCCAACGCGGCCGGGGAGTTGCGGTTCGGCGCGCAGGCCGCCGCCGTCCGCCACGACCCGGCGTGGTCGGTGTTGCGCTCGTTCAAACGTCTGCTCAACGACGCCGGGCCGCAGACCGAGGTGGCCCTCGCCGGCCGCCGCCATCGGCTGGCCGACCTGCTCGCCGGTTTTCTGGCCCAGCTGAAAAGCGACCTGCTGCGCCGCTCCAACGCCAGCCTCACCGCCACCGAATCGATCGAGGCCGCCATCAGCGTGCCGGCCAACGCCTCGAGCGCCCAACGCCTGCTGACACTGGACGCCTTCGTCGCGGCGGGATTCGACGTCGTGGCCCTGCTCAACGAGCCGTCGGCGGCGAGCCTGGAGTACGCGCATCGGTACCGCTCCACCATCACCGCCAAACGGGAGTACGTCCTCATCTACGACCTGGGCGGGGGCACCTTCGACGCCTCGCTGCTCAAGATGACCGGGCACGCGAACGAGGTCGTCATCAGCGAGGGCATTCAGCGCCTCGGCGGCGACGACTTCGACGAAGCGATCGCGGACCTGGTCCTGGCGCGCTCGCAGCTGACCGGGGTCGGCGCCGCGGGCCGCGAGTTGCTGCGGGAGGAGTGCGCCGCCCGCAAGGAGGCCGTCGGGCCACAGACCCGCCGCTTCCTGGTGGACCTCACCGGGGTCGACGGCACCGACCGACCCCCGTTTTCCTGCCCGGTCGACGACGTCTATGCGGTGTGCGCGCCGCTCGTCGACAAGACCATGGAGCTGCTCGGGCGCGTGCTGCACACCCCGGGCGGGGGCGACGTGACGTGGTCGGAGGTCGCCGGCATCTACGTCGTCGGCGGAGCCGGCAGCTTCCCGCTGGTATCGCGGATGCTGCGCACCGCCTTCGGCGACAAGCGGGTGAAACGCTCGCCGCATCCGTTCGCGGCCACCGCGATCGGCCTGGCGGTGTTCCTCGACAAGGAGTCCGATTTCGCACTGTCCGAACGCTTCTCGCGCAACTTCGGGGTCTTCCGCGAGGCCGAGGCCGGCGCCGGCGTCGTTTTCGACCCGATCGTCTGCAAGGACGTGTCCCTGCCGTCCGACGGGCGCACCCCGCTGGTGGTGAAGCGCAGCTACCGCGCGGCGCACAACATCGGCCACTTCCGGTTCGTGGAATGCAGCCGCCTGGTCAACGGCCGGCCGGACGGCGACGTGACGCCCTACGATCCGGTCCTCTTCCCCTTCGATCCGGCGCTGCGCGATCGCGACGACCTCGGGCGCCAGCCGGTCGGCCGCTGGCGGGACGGGCCCGACGTGGAGGAGCGTTACGTCATCGCCCCCAGCGGCGCGGTGGAGGTCACCCTGACGACGCAGCCGGCCGGTTTCGAGCGCACCTTCCGCCTTCAGCGGCGCGCGTCCGCGAGCGCGTGACGCGCCGTGGAGCTGTACGACGTCATGCGAACGACTTTCGCGGCGCGCGAATTCACCGACGACCCGGTGCCCGACGAGGTCCTGGGCCGCATCTTCGACAACGCGCGCTTCGCCCCCAGCGGGGGCAACCGGCAGGGCGCCCACGTCACCGTGGTGCGCGACGCGGACGCCCGTCGTCGGCTCGCCGAGCTGGGAAAGGCAGCTGCCCGCCGCTACTTCGCGCAGCTGCAGGCGGGCGAAAACCCCTGGAACTCAGTGCATCCCAGCGAGGTGCCGCAGCAGGCCATCGACCAGACGGACATTCCGGACACGTTCGTCGCGCCGATCGCCAATGCGCCCGTCGTCCTTGTGGTTTCGGTCGACCTGACCGTCGTCGCCGCCATCGATCAGGATCTGGATCGGGTCGGCCTGGCCGGCGGCGCATCGGTATACCCGCTCATCTGGAACATCCTGCTGGCCGCCCGCGACGAGGGGTACGGCGGCACCATCACGACGATGGCCATCGCGGCCGAGGAGCGAGTCCGTGAATTGCTGGGCATCCCGGATCAGCACGCGGTCGTCGCGGTCGTGCCGCTCGGCAAACCCGTGCAGCAGCTTAGGAAGCTGCGCCGCCGCCCGGTCGCGGAGTTCGTCACCCGCGACCGCTTCGACGGTCCGGCATTCGAGGGCTAACGGGTCGGTCCCTATGCGATGACATCGGCATAGATGTCCAGGAGCCGGAACCTTGCCGCGTCGAGATACTCTCCCAGAATCGCGATCACCCGCTTCTGCAGCTCGTATCCCAGTTCGTGGTCCTCTTCGCACTTGCCGCGCAGGCAGTTGCCGTCGAAACCGATGGCGCGCGTCGCTACGACGGCGCGGGCGTCGAACCGCGAGTTGTACGGCGGCACCAACCACGACCAGCCGAGGATGTCTCCGGCTTCGAGTGTCTGAACCGTCAAGCCGCCACGTCCCGGGACCGGGGTTTCGAGCGCGATCCTGCCGGCGCGGATGAGGTAGAAGTGATCAGCGGGATAGCCCTCGCGGAAGATCAACTCGCCCGCGGCGAAGCGCAGGTTTGCCGCACAGCCAACCGCCCACTGCAAATAGCGCGGGTCCATCCCGCCGAAGAACGGGTGTCTGGACAGAACGCCTTCTAGCGTCCTCACTGCCTGTTTCCTTTACCGGAGCCAATCAACTGCTTAAGAAGGACGATAGTTGCCTGCCGGGCGCCTGACCACCCCCGTACGATGTTTCGTGATCCCCGCGATTTCCCGACGAGGGATGTAGTCGACGCGCCATAGTCTGACAACACATTTCACGGTGCTGGTGCCGTCTCGGCGAGAGGAACTACGCCCATGGCCACGTGGCTCATCACCGGCTGCTCGACCGGACTCGGTCGCGCGCTGGCCCAAGCGGTCATCGGCTCCGGGCACAACGCGGTGGTCACCGCCCGCGACGCCGCGAAGGTCGCCGATCTCGTGGACGCGGCCCCGGACCGGGCGCTGGCCGTCACCCTTGACGTCACCGACCCGGCGCACGTCGCCTCGGCCGTGCGGCAAGCCGACGACCGGTTCGGCGGCGTCGACGTGCTCGTCAACAACGCGGGCTACGGCTACCGCGCCGCGATCGAGGAGGGTGACGACGCCGAGGTGCGCACCCTGTTCGACACGCACTTCTTCGGTTCCGTCGCGATGATCAAGGCCGTCCTGCCCGGCATGCGGGCGCGCCGCAGCGGCGCGATCGTCAACATCTCCTCGATCGGCGCAACGGTGACCCCGGTGGGGTCCGGCTACTACGCGGCGGCCAAGGCCGCGATCGAGGGCATGAGCGGCGCCCTGCGCGGTGAGCTTGCGCCACTGGGCATTTCGGTGACCGTCGTCGAGCCCGGTGCGTTCCGCACCGATTTCGCCGGCCGATCGCTCATCCAGTCGGCCACCGTCATCGACGACTACGCCGACACCGCCGGAAAGCGCCGCAAGGAAAACGACACGATGCACGGCAACCAGGCCGGCGACCCCGCCAAGGCCGCCGCCGCGATCATCGCGGCCGTCGAATCCGCCGAGCCCCCCGGCTTTTTGCTGCTCGGCCCCGACGCGCTAGCCCTCTATCGCCACGTCGCGGACGCGCGGGCGACCGAGATCGCGAACTGGGAAGAGCTGACCAGCGGCACTAACTTCGGGCCGTAACCGCTTGCAGTAGCTTGTTTTTGGCGAGTTTGCCGGTGGGTGTCCGGGGCAGGTAGTCGACGAAGTCGACCGATCGGGGCGCCTTGTAGTGGGCGATCCGGTCGCGGACATAGTCGATGAGATCCTGTGCCAACGCATCCGTTCCGCTCACCTCGGGCGCCAACTGCACGAGAGCTTTGACCTCTTCGCCCATCTCGGGGTGTGGGACGCCGATGACCGCGACATCGAGCACCGCGGGGTGCAGCGCCAGAGCGTTCTCCACTTCCTGTGGGTAGATGTTGACGCCGCCCGAGATGATCATGAACGACTTTCGGTCGGTCAGATACAGGAAGCCATCGCTGTCCAAGTAGCCGAGGTCGCCGACCGTCGTCCAGAACGGGTGTTCCGGATGGCAGGCGGCGGCGGTCTTTTCGGCATCGTTGTGGTACTCGAAGGGTAAATGATCGCGTTCGAAGTACACGGTGCCGACGGCACCGACGGGTAGCTCGGTTCCGTCATCGCCGCAGATGTGCAGCACGCCGAGCACGCTTCGCCCCACCGAACCCGCATGGGTGAGCCACTGCTCGGAGTCGATGAACGTCAGGCCGTGCGCCTCGGTGGAACCGTAGAACTCGTAGATGATCGGGCCGAGCCACTCGATCATCGCCCGTTTGACCTCGACGGGGCAGGGCGCGGCGGAGTGCATGAGCATCCGCAGGCTCGACAGGTCATAGCGGCGGCGCGTGCCCTCATCCAGTTTGAGGAGCCGGATGAACATGGTGGGAACCAGCTGCGCGACGGTGACCCGGTATTGCTCGATGTAGCGCAGGGTGGCTTCGGGGTCGAATTTCTTGGCCAGCACCACGGTTCCGCCCAGTGCCTGCACCATGCCACACCAGCGCAGGGGCGCGGCGTGGTAGACGGGCGCCGGCGACAGGTAGACGTCGGTTGCTGCTATTCCGTAGAAGTGGCGGGCCATCGCTACGATCGGATCGCCCGGTTCGTGGACAAGCCGCTCGGGTAGCGGGGGCTTGACCCCCTTGGGAAATCCCGTGGTGCCGGAGGAGTACAACATGACGGCGCCGGATGGTTCCTGGCGCAGGCGCGGACCGGCCCCGGCGAGCGCCGTTTCGTAGCAGTCGAAACCGGCAACATCGCCACCGAAGGCCAGCCGCAGCGCGGGTTCTTCGACCTGCGCGGCGACTTCGGTTGACAGGTCGGCCAGCGCAGCCGACACGATGAGCGCGCGTGCACCCGAGTCACGCACGATGTAGGCGGCCTCCCGCGCCGTCAGGTGGTGATTGACCGCGGTGATGTAGAGGCCCGCCCGTTGCGTCGCCCAGTACACCTCGAAGACCTCGGCGGTGTTGTCCGAGAGCAGTGCGACGACGTCGCCACGGCGAACCCCGGCGTCGTACAGCACCCGCGCCAGCGCAGCGGAGTTGTCATCGAGTTGCCGGTAGGTCAACACTTGTCCGGACTCCGCCAGAATGACCGCAGGGCGCTCAGCCGCGTTTTCTGCGTGGGTACCCGGATACATCGGTTAGTCCGCGCCGGCCGAAACGACAACGGGATAGACCCGTTTGGCGCGGTCGTTCGTCATATCGATGTGGACAAACTTCTGCTCGGTGTACTCGTCGAGCGCGCGCGGCCCGAGCTCGCGCCCCAGACCGCTCTGCTTCACACCGCCGAACGGGAACATCGCGTTGACCATGTGCCAGTCGTTGATCCACACCGTACCCGATTCCAACTCGCGGGCGATCGCTAATGCGCGTTCGTTGTCTGTGCTCCACACGCCTGCGGACAATCCGTACTCGCTGTCGTTGGCGATCGCGACGGCCTCGGCGTCGTCGGTGTACTTGATCACGACCAGCACCGGCCCGAAGATCTCCTCGCGCGCCACCCGCATGTCGTTGGTCGCACCGGTCAAGATGGTCGGAGCGACCCAATGACCATCGGCGAGCCCGGCGTCGGCGGGGATCGTGCCTTGGAACGCGACCTTGCATCCCGCCTCTTGCCCGAGCGCGATGTACTTTTCCACGCGCGCTTTCTGTTTGGCGGATATCAGCGGCCCGATGTCGGTGGCCGGGTCCATCGGATCACCCACCACAAGGGTTGATGCCCGGGCGACCAGGCGTCGCACGAATTCGTCGTGAATTGATGCATGCAGCAACAGCCGGGTTCCCGACTCGCAAGCCTGTCCACACATCAGCAAGAATCCGAACAGCGTTCCGTCGACCGCCAAATTTAGATCCGCGTCGTCGCAGACGATGTTGGCTCCCTTGCCGCCCAACTCGAGGGTCACCTTCTTGACGTTGTCGGCGGCGGCGCGCATCACGGTCTTACCGACCTCGGTTGAGCCGGTGAAGGCCACCTTGCGAACGTCGGGATGTTGGGCAAGGCGGGCTCCGACGACCGGGCCGGGGCCGGTTACAACGTTCAGCACTCCCGCCGGCAGCCCCACTTCATCTGCCGCCCTGGCCAGTTCGAGCAATGTCAGCGGAGTCTGGTCGTCGGGCTTCAGCACCACCGTGTTGCCCGCCGCCAGCGCCGGGCCCAGCTTCCACACCGCCAGCAGCAAGGGGAAGTTCCACGGCACGATGCCGGCGCAGACGCCCACCGGCTCGCGGCGAAGCACGCCTGCGGCCAGCGTGGGCGCTTCGATCAACGGTCCGGTTTCCTCGAAGGCATACGACCGCGCCAGCGAGGCGAAGTATTTCAGGTGGGCGATCGAGTAGCCCAGCAGAAAAGCGCCCGCGGACCGCACGGTGGCGCCGTTTTCGCGTACCTGCACGGCGGTCAACTCGTCGAACCGTGCGGCGAGGTTGTCGGCGATCGCATCGAGGATTCGGGCGCGCTCTGCCGGGGGCGTCAGCCGCCAGGTACCGGAAGCATGTGCCGCCTTTGCCGCCGCGACGGCCTCGTCGGCCATGATGGCATCGCCACAGGCGACGGTCGCGACCAGCCCGTTGGTCGCGGGATCACGCACCTCCAGCCTGCTGGACGTGTCGCGCCACCGCCCGTCGATGTACATCGCATAGTGCGGAATACCAGTCATGCCGGCCTCACTCTTGTCATTGGATTCGTCTGCGCCATCGTGCGAAACTCCGCCATCGGTCGGCGGCGTGGTGCGCGGCGCTGACCCCGGCCGGGATGCCCAGCGGCGCAACAAGAATGACAGCGATGGTGATGAGACTCATGAACGGTTCAGAACCGGATCAGCCCGCGCAGATTTACACCGGCGTGCAAGTCAGCGTAGCCCGTGTTGATCTCGTCCAGGGTGTACTCGCGGGTGACGAGCTCGTCGAGCTTCAGCCGGCCGGCACCGTAAAGATCGAGCATCCGCGGTATGTCGTGCCGGGGATTGGAGGAGCCGAAAAGTGATCCGCGAACCTGCTTTTCGTACAGTGTCAAGTCGAACAGCGACATGGCGACGGACGTGTCGGTGGGGTGCGGGATCGCGGTCATCACCACCCTGCCGCGCTTGCCGACGAGGCTCAGGGCTTGCGCCACATAGCTTCCTTCGGCCGAGTCGGTGCTGACCACGCAGACGTCGGCCATCTGGCCGCGTGTCAGGTCAGCGATCAGGGCATGGGCCTCCTCGACCGTCGCCGCGGTGTGGGTGGCGCCGAACTCCTGGGAGCGGCACCGTTTGTACTCCACGGGGTCGAGGGCGACGATCACGCGTGCGCCCGCGATCCGGGCACCTTGCACCGCGTTCATGCCGATCCCGCCGACACCCATGACCACCACGGTGTCGCCGTCCCGCGCTTCGCCGGTGCGCACCATGCTGCCGTAGCCGGTGGTGACTCCGCAGCCGACCAGGGCGGCGGTGTCCAGCGCGGTGGACGGGTCAACCTTGATCACCGAGGCCAGTGGCACCACCGTGTATTCGGAGAACGTCCCCAGCACGCACATCTGGCCCAGCCCTTGGCCTTTCGCGTGGAACCGGAAGGTGCCGTCGAGCTGCGGCCCGGCGATGATGGCGGCGCCGAGCACACACAGGTTGCTCATGCCGCGCGAACAGGGCTCGCAGCGCCCGCACGCCGGGATGAAGCTCAGCGCCACGGAATCGCCCGGGGCGACTTCGGTGACGCCCGGGCCGACATCGACGACGACGCCGGCGCCCTCGTGGCCGCCGATGACCGGCAACTGCATCGGCATGTCGCCGGTGATCAGGTGATCATCGGAATGGCACAGTCCGGCGGCGGCCATCTTGACCAGGACCTCGTTCTCCTTGGGACCGTCGAGGTCGACCTCTTCGACCTCCCACTTCTGGTGCAGTCCCCACAGCACCGCCGCTTTGGTTTTCATCGTTCCGGCGTCCAGGTCGCGGGCAGGCTGTTGACGCCGTTGATGAAGTTGGCCAGGGCGTAATGAGGTTCTGGTGCCGAGATGTCCGGGATACGCGTGTAAACCTCGGTCAGCAAGGCCTTGAGCATCGTGCGGGCCAGCGCCGCACCCAGACAGAAGTGGGGCCCACCGCCACCGAAGGCGATGTGCGGGTTGGGGTTTCGCAGGATGTTGAACGAATGCGGATCCTCGAAGACGTCCTCGTCGCGGTTGCCCGAGTAGTACCACAGAACTACCTTGTCGCCGGCCTTGATCTCCGAACCGCGCACGGTGATGTCCTGGGTGGCGGTGCGGCGCATGTGGAGCAACGGCGAGCCCCAGCGCAGGACTTCCTCGACGGCGGTGCCGACGCGGCCCTCGACGTCCTCGACGAGCAGGGCGCGCTGGTCGGGGAATTTCGAAAGAGCGGCGATGGCGTGGGCGGAGGCATGCCGCGTGGTGTCGTTGGACGCGACGCCCATCAACACGAAGAACGCCTTCAGCTCGTCGTCGGTCATCTTCTTGCCGTCGAACTCCGCCTGCACCATCCAGGTCATCAGGTCGTCACCGGGGTTGGCCCGCCGCTGGGGGATCAATACCGTTGCCACTTCGTGCAGGTCCATCACGGCGCCCATGAACAGTTCGAGTTCGCTCTGCTCGCCGCGGATGTTCGGGTCGGTCCAGCCAACTAGGCGCTGGGCGGCGCTGACGGCCTTGTCGCGCAGCTCGCCGTCCGGCAGCCCGAAGAAGCTACCGAAGATCCGGCCCGGCAGCTTCACCGACACGAGTTGGACGAAGTCCCCCTCACCGAGATGCGCCATCTCGCTGACCAGGTCGTGGGCGTGGCCCCGGATCCAGCCTTCCAGCCGACGCACGTTCTTGGGCTTGAACGCCTCCGTCGTGATGCCGCGCAACTGGGTGTGCCGCGGCGCGTCCATGGCGATGAACGACTGCGCGATCTCCACCGCCTCGGGGGCAAAGTCCTCCATCGTGATGCCCTGCGCGGAGGAGAAGATCTCCGGGTGGCGGCTGGCCATCCGGATGTCCTCTTGTTTGGTCAGCGACCAGAATCCCCTGGTGTTGAGCTCGGGGGGCAGCAGGTCGGACTCCGCGGGGCGGCTCCACGGCACGGGATTCTCCGCGCGCAGCACGGCGAAGGCGGCGTCGCGCGACTCCGGGGGTTTCGCCCAAAACTCGCGGGCGCTCAGATCGATGTCCTTGTGGGTGGGCGCGGTGGTAGGTGCGGTCATCAGGGGCCCTTTCTGGCGGTGTGCAGTGGTGCACGTCACCGCGGCATCGCCCCCATGTTGGTCAGCGCGACGGCAGGGCGGCACAGACTCACGTGCCAATCACTGGCCTGCGCGGGCCAGCGCGTGGAACCGGCGATCAGTCGATCGGTGCGCGAAAGGTGGCGACCAGGCCGCCGCCGTCGCGCGCGGTGAAGTCGACGCGGCCCCCCATGGCCTCGGCGATCTGCTGCACAATCCACAGGCCGAGCCCGGCGGTGCCACGTTGGCCGCCAACGCTGACGTACTTGGTCGTCAGCTCGCCAAGGCTTTCGGCCGGGATACCGGGCCCCCGGTCAGCCACCGTGCAGACCAACTCCCCGCCTTCTCGCACGCACGCGACGTCGACTGGCTCGCCGCGGCCGTGCCGGGAGGCGTTCTCCAGCAGGTTGGTCAGCAGCCGGCGCAGCCCCTGGGCGTTGACGGCCACGGAGTTCACGTCACCGCCGACGCTCAGTCGCAGCCGGGGCGCGCCAAGGCCGACGGCGTCGGCCGCGGCGACGACGAGGTCGGCCACGTCGACACGGCGGATCCGCCCCGCCGAGAACGTGGGGCGGCGACTCAGCGCGACGTCGGACAGCGCGTCGAGCATGTCGGCCAGGTGGTGCACGTGCCGGGCCACCAGCCGAAGACTGGTGTCCCTGTCGGCCTGCGACATCCGCTGCGCCGAAGTCAGTGCCTCGGTCAGCGCCTCCAAAGATCTGACGGGAGTGCGAAATTCGTGCACCAGAACCTGGAGGCCATCCTGTTGCGACTGGTAGGACCGCAGCAGGCGCGCCCGTAGGTCGCGCTCCTCTTCGGCGGCGGCGTGTTCGGCCTCGGCCTCAACCAGGGCCCGCAGCCGGGAGCTGTGTTCGCGTTCGGCGAGCGCCGACAGACCCGCGGTGATGACCGCGACGAAGATCAGAAACACCGCCGACCAGCCCGCCTGGAGCGCCGGGGCCGCGGTGACCGGAAGTCCCGGCGACGAGACCAGCGCGACCGGGATATAGATGGCGCCCAAAAGCACTGCGATCAAGAGGGTTTCACGAAACGACAGCCGTGCCGCCGAGGCGATCACCGCCAGCGCCAACACCGGGACCACCGGGCTGTACACCCCTCCGCTCAAGGCGATGAGCGCCAGCGTGAACGCCGAGTCGAAGCCGGTGACCAGCCATGAATACCGGGTTCTCCGGACCTCGAGCTGCGGATAGGCCATCACGACGGCCGCGTAGACCATCGCGGCGCCCAACACGGCCAGGGTGGCCGCCGTGTGCTGCCGGAGCCACTGGGGTCCGATCGCCAGCAGCACGCCGAGCGATACGAC
>NZ_LATC01000053.1:0-34027 GCF_001414075.1 Mycobacterium sp. UM_11
AAGGCCAACACCAAGGATGCGGTGCTGGTCACCGAAGTCGACGAGTGCCTGCACGAGGCCGACCGGGACAAGGAGATCAAGGTCGTCATCCTCAAGGCCAACGGAAAGGGGTTCTGCGGCGGGCACGTGGCTCGCTGGGGACCCGACGAGAATCCGTATCCGGACTTCGGCGAGACGTTCGAGGATCTGTACAAGGGCACCGCCGACCTGTTCCTGTGGCCGACGCTGTACCTGTGGGAGTTTCCCAAGCCGACCATTTCCGCGATCCACGGCTACTGCATGGGCGGCGGGATCTATCTCGGCCTGCTCACCGACTTCTGCGTCGCGTCCGAGGACGCGTATTTCCAGATGCCGCTTGCCCAAAGCCTCGGCGAGCCGGGCGGGCACACGATGATCGAGCCGTGGTTGCTAATGAACTGGCATCGCACCATGGACTGGCTGCTGCTGGCCCCCACGCTCTCCGCGCAGGAGGCGCTCGACTGGGGCCTGCTCAACAAGGTGGTGCCCCGCGACGACCTCGACGACGTCGTCGAGGAGATGGCGCGCAAGATCTCCCAAATCCCGTTGACCACGCTGATGGCGGTGAAGAACAACGTCAAGCGCGCCTGGGAACTGATGGGCATGCGGGTGCACCTGCAGGTGAGCCACATCCTGACGAACATGGTCGGCGCCGCCTCCGACGTCCAGGCGCGGCGGGCCGAGCTGAAGCAATCGGGCATGAAGCCGCGCGATTTCGTCGGCCGTGACGAAAATCCCTAGCGCGAGCAGACGCAAAGTCGCATCTTTCGGCGTCCGATTGGGCGATTCTGCGTCTGCTCGCGATCTCTAGCGGTTTCGCTCGCCGGCGACCCGCCGGCCGGCGGCGTGGCGGGCGGCCACATAGCCGAACACCATCGTGTAGGCGATGCTGCCGCCGGCGCCCAGATAATTGCGGCCCATCACCGTCGCCGTGATGTTGCCCGTCGCATACAGCCCGTCGATCACGCAGTCGTCCTCGTCGAGCACCTGGGCGTGCTCGTTGGTGATCACCCCGCCGCACGTCCCGACGTCCGCGGGAACGACCTTGGTGGCGTAGTACGGCGGCCGCGCGAGGGGGCCAAGGGCGGCGTTCGGGCGATACCCCGGATCGCCCAGGCAGTCGTTGTACGCCGACTGGCCACGCCCGAAGTCCGGGTCGAGGCCTTTGACCGCAAAACCGTTGAAGCGCTTGATCGTCTGCTCCAGCGCGTCGGCCGGCACGCCCATCTGGCGCGCGAGGTCACCGACGGTCTGGCCCCGGATTACCGCGCCCCGCGTGATGAGTTCCTCGGGCAGGCTGCGCTTCTTGAACGGGTTGGCGCCCGACACGTACCGGCCGATGTAGCCCTCGTCGAAGACCATCCAGCACGGCACCGCCTTGTTCGCGTACATCGCCTTGCCGACCTCGACGTAGGAGTTGGACTCGTTGCAGAATCGCCGGCCGGTTCCGTCGACGTAGATCGCGCCGGGCCGCTGCCGGCCGCTGCCCAGCGCCCGGGCGGCGTCTCCACCGTCGGCGATGAAAACCGATGGCAGCCACCAGGCCTCGTCCATCAGGTCGGTCTTGGCGCCCAACCGGATGGCGGTCTGCAGCACCTCACCGGTGTCGCCGGCGTTCGCGATCGACCACAGGCCCTCGTTGGGTTGCTCGCCGCTGTAGCGGCGGCGCATGTCGGCGTTGCGGCTGAAACCGCCCGCCGCGAGCAGGACGCCCTTGCGAGCCCCGACGTTCAGCGCGGTGCCGTTGCGCGCGACGCGCGCCCCGACGACACGCCCGTCCTCGATGATCAGGTCCTCGATGGCGGCGGCCGTCCAGATCGGTGGCTCGCCGCGCAAATCGATCAGCGCCTTGAGCATCTGGCCGATGAGCGACGCGCCGTTGGTGAGCATCTCCCGGCGGCGCAGCCGCGCCGCCCTGGTGCGGGCGAACACCCGCATGGCCACCGCGAAGGCTCGCGGCGACCGGTTGAAGTACTGCACCGAACGCAGCTCGTTCGTCTTGAGGACGAACCCGCCGTAGCTCTTGGCCATCGAGGGCTGGACCCGGTCGTGCCAGCTGCCCAGCGCGGCCGCGTCGTAGGGCACGCATTCGATGGCGCGACCGGCCTCGTTGCCGCCCTTGTGGTTTGGGTAGTAGTCGCTCCAGCCCGGGCAGCGCACGAACCGGACGCCCTTGCGGGTCAGGAAGTTGATCATCTCGTAGCCGGCGGTCAGGAACATCTCACGGCGGGCCGGGGACGACGCGGGGCCGATGTCGCCGACGACGTCGTCGAAGTACGCCAGGCCGTCCTCGTGCGAGTCTGGAATGCCGTCGGCGCGCATCAACGGGTTGTTCGGCAGCCACACCATGCCGCCGGAGAGTCCGGTGGAACCGCCCACCAGGGGCTGCTTCTCGATCACCAGGGGCTCGATCCCGGAGTCGAGCGCCGCCAACGCCGCGACCATGCCGCCCCCGCCGCTGCCCGCGATGAGCAGATCCACACAGCGGTCCCACCGGGTCGTCATCGTGCCTCCGACGTCGCGTGCAGGCCGAGATCGGCGATCGGGACGTCGATGGTGGTGTTGGTCTTCTGGATGGCCGGCACCAGGGCCTCATACGGCAGGCCGGCGAGGAACCCGTCGATGACGCGTTCGAAGTTGGAGATCAGGCCTTCGATTCGGCTGGACAGGCGCATGTATTCGAACCCCTTGGAGTGCAATCCCTTTTGCTGTCTGGGCAGATTGGAGAAATCCTGCGCGGGGATCGGCGGCCAGCGCGGGTCGTCGGGTGCCATGGGCTCCGGCGGTGTCGGCCGGCCGGTGATCTCCTCCGGTGGGATGCGGGTCAGCGACCAGATCTCGAACAGCGTTTCCTCGGGGCCGAGCGGGCGGATGCGATACGAGGAGGCGCTGCTGTACTGCGGGAGCAGAAAGTAGTGCGGGAACGCGAAATTGATGGCCTCGGTGATGCCGCGCCGCTCCAGCTCGTTGAGGTCGGGGATGTCGCAACCCCGGGCCCGATGCCAGTGGACGATCGCGTCGTTGAGGGTGCTGCGCCAGAGGGCCATCGCCGCGGCCGGGTCGGCCGGCAGCTCCATGTCCTGCAGGCCCTCGGCGATGCGGACGTCGTTCTCATGCGTCATGCCCGCCATGCCTTCGCCCAGCGTGCGCATGAAGTACAGGTTGGTCCGCGCCAGTCCCGGTGGCTTGGCGGCGTCGGGCTGCGTGGGCATGCTGGACGGCAACAACTGGGGGTGGGTCTGCGGCACGTGGTAGCCCTCCATGAACGCGGCCGTCGCCAGCTTCCAGTTCACCGGGAGCCGGCACGACTGCCACCACTCGACGCGCAGCGACTCCACCCTCCAGGCGTCGTAGATCGATGCGAATGGCTCGAAGCAGTCGCGCAGCGGCGGGGCATCGTCGTCGAGGTTGATCCACGCGCATCCGCCCCAGAGCTCGCATCGAACCGAAACCAGCCGAAGATCCTCCGGGTCCAGGTTGTGCTCGTCGAACTCCTCGGGCCGTAGCACGAAGATGTTGCGTCCGTCGATACCCCAACACCACCCGTGGAACGGGCACACGAACGTGCGCCGATTACCGTTGCCCTCCACCAGCTTTACGCCGCGATGGCGGCAGGCGTTGTGATAGGCGCGGACATTTTCGGCGTCGAGGCGCACCACGATCACGGACTCGTCGAGGATCTCGTATTCGACGTAATCGCCGGGCTTGGGGATCTCCTCGAGCCGGCATGCCATCTGCCAAACCCGAGGCCAAAGCAGCTCCTTCTCCAGCGCGAAGAATTCCGGGTCGTAGTACCGCTGTTTGGGAATGCGGTCGGCGGCTTGTACGGCCAGCGGGACCGGCAGTGGGGTCCAGTTCGCGTTGACTTTCCGGGTGGTCACCATGTCCATTCCCTCGCTCATAGGATTCGGGATGCCCGCCCCTGCCAGTAACGCTCACGAATGCGCCTCTTGTACAGCTTTCCGTTCGGGTCCCGGGGTAATTCGCCGACGAATTCGACGGTGCGCGGGCACTTGTAGCCGGCCGCGTGTGCCCGGCAGTACTCGATGAGCTCTGCCTCGAGGTCCGGTCCCGGCGTGATGCCGTCGACCGGCTGCACGACGGCCTTGACCTCCTCGCCGAACTCGTCGTTGGGGACGCCGAAGACGGCCGCGTCGACGAGCTTGGGATGCATGATCAGCAGGTTCTCGATTTCCTGGGGGTAGATGTTCACCCCGCCGGAAACGATCATGAACGTGGACCGGTCGGTGAGGTAGAGGTATCCGTCCTCGTCGACGTATCCCATGTCGCCCAGGGTGCGCCAGCCGCGGTCGTTGGACACCGACGCGGTCTTGGCGGGGTCCTTGAAGTACTCGAACGCGGGCCCGCCCTCGAAGAACAACTCGCCGGCCTGGCCGGCGGGTAGCTCCTGGCCGTCGTCGGAGATGACGTGCACCGGTGACATCGGTCTGCCCACCGAACCCGGGTGGGCGAGCCATTCTTCCGGGCCGATCGTCGTTCCCGCGAATCCCTCGGTGCCGCCGTAGTATTCGTGGATGATCGGCCCGAACCACTTCATCATCTGATGTTTGACGTCGACCGGGCAGGGCGCGGCCGCGTGGATCACGCACTGCAGGCTCGAGACATCATACCGTTCCCGAACGGCCTTGGGCAGCTTGAGCATTCGCACGAACATGGTGGGCACGAACTGGGCGTGCGTGACGCGGTGGGTCTCGATCAGCCGCAGGACGGTCTCGGCGTCGAACTTGCGCATCAGGATCGCCGCCGCCCCGACGCGGTTGACGGCCATCGTGTAGTTCACTCCCGCGGCGTGATAGAGCGGTGCGGGGGACAGGTACACGCTCTGACGGGTCATCCCGTACTTGTGGGTGAGCGCCAGCTCCAGCACGGCCTGCGCCCACGAGCCGTTGCCGTCGACGGGCAGCGGCCGGCGGACGGCCTTGGGCCGCCCGGTGGTTCCCGACGAGTACAGCATCTCCGACCCGTCCGACACCGGGGGCGGGTCGCCCGCCGCCGCCAGCGCGTCCTCGTAGTCACGCCAGCCGGCCAGGTGGCCGCCGACCGCGAGGTGGACGGTGACGGCCGGGTTGGCCGCGCGCACGTGCGCGGCGAGCTCGGGCATGCCGGAGTCCACGAACACCGCCCGCGCGTCGGAGTCGTCGATCACGTAGGCGACCTCGTCGGGGGTGAAGTGGGTGTTGACCGCGGTGTAGTAGAGGCCCGAAAGCTGGCAGCCCCAGGTGATTTCGAGGAACTCGGGCCGGTTCGACAGCGCCAGGGCCACGCCGTCGCCGGGGCGCAGCCCGGCGTCGTGCAGCGCGGCGGCGACGCGTTGGCTGCGGGCGTACAGCGCGGAGTGCGAGATCGTGTCGCCGCCCGCGACGATGAGGGCCGGCGCCTGCCCGGCCCTCGTGGCGTGGTCGGCGATGTTCACCGGCGAGCCCCCGCGGAAAACCTAAGTGGCCGTTGCGCCGTCGGTCGACGCGGCCGCCGCGGCCTGGCGCCGGGCCTGCTCGGACGGCAGCACCTTGTCCCGGAAGACCGTCTGGATCAGCTCCTGGACGTCCTTGCTGATGGAGGCCAGGGCGACAAGGTCGTTCGAGCTTTGCCAGTGCACCCGCATGCCCATCAGTTCCCACGCCCGCTTCAGGTTTGCCTTGGTGGCCAACAGCGTGGTCATCGGCGCCTGCGCGATGTGGCGGGCGATGGCGTCCACCCGGTCGTCGAGCTGGTCGCGTGGCACCACCTCGTTGACCAGCCCGACCTCCAGCGCCTTCTTGGCGTCGATGACCTCGGCGAGGTACAGGTAGTAGGCCGCGCGCCGCCAGTTCATGAAGACCCAGGGCTCGATCGAGCACTCGCCGGACGGCATCCCGAAACCCTGCAGCGGCGGGTAGGAGAAGTAGGCGTCCTCGGAGGCGATGACGATGTCGGTGGTCAGGCCGTAGTGGGTGCCGCCGCCGACGCAGTATCCGTGCACCTGGGCGATGGTCGGTTTGGAGAACTCCCACAGGTTGAGCACGGGCTTGACGAACAGGTCGGTCTGCGGCTTCCACGGCGTGCCCATGACTTTGGCGCCCTCGACGAACGCCGGGTAGTCGACCGCGTTGTTACCGATGGCGTGTCCCGAGCAGAAGCCCTTACCGTTGGCCTTCAGGACGAGCACCTTGATGTCGTAGTCGCGGTCGGCGTCCAGGAGCGCGGCATCGACCTCTTCGGCCAGCTTCTGGTCCTGGGCGTTTGCCTTTTCCGGCCAGTTCAGCGTGACCCGGGCGATGGGCCCCTCTTTTTCGTAGATGATTCTCTCGCGAGTCTCGTTGAGATCCATACGTGCTCACCTTTCCTGGTTCACGAAGTGATGACGCCGATTTGGGCGCCGATGTCATAGGTGGTTCCGACCTGCCCCGTCCACCGCACGGTGCCCGACGCTCCGGCTTCGATTTCCTGCTCTACCTTCTCGGTCGCGATCACGTAGATCGGCGTGCCCGCTTCCACGTGCTCCCCGGCGTCGACGAGCAGACCGGTCAGCTCGGCCTCCGACACGGCCACCGAGACCCGCGGGATGCGAATGATGAAGTCAGCCATGCACTCTCGCCCCCGCACCCGTCTTTTCGAGGGTCCGCTGCGCGGCGGCGATGATCCGCTCCGGCGAGGGGTATATCTGCGCCTCGAGCGCGGCCGCGGCCGGGTTCGGCACGAATCGGGCGGCGACTCGTTCGACCGGCGCGGCCAGTTCGGCGAACAGCTCCGAGTGCAGGATCGCGGCGATCTCCGCTCCGGGACCGGCGAATTGGACCGCGTCGTGGATGACCACGGCCCGGCGGGTGCGGCGGGCGGAGTCGACGATGGTTTCGACGTCGAGCGGCACCAGGGTGCGCAGGTCGACGACCTCGGCGCTCACACCCTGTTCCTGCAGTGCGGCCGCGGCGGCGAGCGCGTCGTGCACGCAGCGCCCGTAACCGATCAGGCTCACTTCGGTGCCGGGCCGCTTGATGTCGGCTTGGCCCAACGGGATTGAGAACCCGGGGTCGACGGGCACGGGCCCCTTCTTGCCCTGCAACCGGATCGTTTCGACGAACAGGCAGGGATCCTCGTCGAAGATCGCCGTCGTCAGCAGGCCCTTCCCGTCACGCGGGGTGGCGGGCACGATCACCTTCATGCCCGGGATGTGCATGAACCACGCCTCCAGGTTCTGCGAATGCGTGGCGCCGGTGGCCAGCCCGGAGTAGACCTGGGTGCGGATGGTGATCGGCGCCGAAGTGCGTCCGGCGGTCATGAATCTCAGCTTGGCCGCGTTGTTGATCAGCTGGTCGGCGGCGATGCCGATGAAATCCATGATCATGATCTCGGCCACCGGCAGCAGGCCGTCGATGGCGGCTCCGATGGCCGCGCCGACGATCGCCGCTTCGGAAATCGGTGTGTCCAAGACGCGTTCGTGGCCGTACTTTGTCGACAGACCCGCGGTCGGCCCGGACGCTCCTGGATCGGCGATGTCCTCGCCGAGCAAGAACACCCGGTCGTCGGCCGCGAGCGCCTGGTCCAGAGCGAGGTTGAGCGCCTCGCGCATCGTCATCTCTTGTTCTTGCATGTCGTCGTCTTGCCTGCTCACACCGGGAACTTGATCGGGGTCGCGTACACGTCGAGGTCCAGCTCGTCGATCGAGGGCGAATCCGCGGCCAGCACGGCCCGCAGCGCCGTCTCCACCGTCGCGAGTGCCTCGTTGTCGATGCGATCGAGGTCTTCGCGATCGCAGATGCCGGTTTCGGCCAGGTGATCGCGGAATCGGGGGACCGGGTCGGCCTCCATGGCGGCGGCCAGCTGATCCTTGGGGATGTAGGGCATCCGGTCGCCGAAGTAGTGGCCGCGGAACCGGAACGTCACGCATTCGATGAAGGTGGGGCCTTCGCCGGCGCGGGCGCGTCGCAGCGCGTCCTCGACCGCCGATTTGACCGCCAGCGGGTCGTTTCCGTCGACGCGCACCCCCGGCATGCCGTAGCCCGCCGCCCGGTCCGCGACGTGTTCGAGCTTCATCGTGTCGGCCGTGGGGGTCATCTCGGCGTACAGGTTGTTCTGGCAGACGAAGACGATCGGCAGGTCCCACAGCGCGGCCATGTTCGCCGCCTCGTGGAAGGAGCCGGTGTTGGTGGCGCCGTCGCCGAAGCTGACCACCGTGACGCGATCGGAGCCCTTGCGCTTGGCCGCCATCGCCAGCCCCACCGCCACCGGCGGTCCGGCCCCGACGATGCCGGTCGAAAGCATCACGCCCCGAGCGGGATTGGCGATGTGCATGGTGCCGCCCTTGCCGCGGCCGGCGCCGACGGTGCGGCCCATCATCTCGCCGTAGAGCTCCTCGAGCGGGACGCCCTTGCCGATGAGGTCGTGCAGGCCGCGGTAGGTGGTCACCAACTGGTCGTCCGGGCGCAGCGCGACCCCCATCGCGGCGGCGATGGCTTCCTGTCCGCGCGAGGGCCAGTACACGCACATGAACTCGCCGGTGCCAATGCCTTTGGACAGCCGGTCGTCGGCCGCCTTCATCAGCGCCATCAGTTCGTACAACCGGCGCTCGACGCCCGTCGCCCCCTCGCTCATGCGATCACGCACCCGACCACGGCTTGACCTTCAAAAAGCCCCCGCCGTCGACACGGAGTTGTTGCCCGGTGATGTAACGCGCCGCGTCCGACGCGAGGAACAGCACCGCCTCGCTGATGTCCTCGGGTTCGACGTAGGGGATCGGCATCGCCTGCACGAACGGGAAGACCGGTTCGGCGTCCTCGCGGGTCGGCTCTTTCAGGTCGGGCCGGAAGGCCCGGTACATCGGCGGGCTGTGCAGCATGTCGGTGTTGACGTTGGTGGGGTGCACGGCGTTCATCCGGATGGAGAACCGGGCCAGCGCCAGGGCGAAGTCGTTAACATAGTGCGCGGCAGCCAGTTTCGCGAAGGCGTACCCGGCCCCGCCGGGGCCCCCGTCGATGCCCGTGGTGTTCATCGACGACATGAACGCGGCGTTGGAACCGATCACGATGATCGACGCGCCGGCTTGCAAATGCTTGAGGCTCGCGTGCACCAGATTCAGCACGCCCACCAGGTCCACGTCCACCGCGTCGGCGAACGCCTGCGGGGGCAGCCCCGCGGTCAGCGGGCAGATGCCCGCGTTGGCGACGACGACGTCCAGGTGCCCGAATTCGGCGACCCCCTCGTCGATCGCCGCGGACAACGCCGCGCGGTCGCGCACGTCGGCGACGGCGGTGAACGCCCGCTGGCCCTCCTTCTCCACCAACCGGGCCGTCTCGTCCAGGTCCTCCCGCCGGGCCAGGGGGTACTCGTTGGTCTCGATGTCGGCGCACAGGTCCACCGCGATGATGTCCGCGCCCTCGGCGGCCAGCATGCGCGCGTGTGAACGCCCCTGACCGCGCGCCGCGCCACTGATCACGGCCACCTTGCCCGTTACCCTGCCCATCGCCCGTCCTTCGTCCCGTGGCCCGCTACCGCGTTGCGGCCCAATGCGATTCGTCGGCGTCGCCGCCCGCGCGAAGCGGGTGGCGCGGTTGGCGACCCGGTTGCGCCCAGGTGCGCGGTCACGGGTGTCGGAACGGCGCCGACGGTCGGATCCATCGCATCTCTTCTCCAAAAAACTGCCCTGACCTGCAGCGGGTCGACCGCTACGCCTTAGACTAGCTAGAATATCTAAAATAGCAAGGAATGGTCGTGGGGCGAGGAGTCGGGAATGTCGGACGTGCGCGGTGGTGTCCTTTCCGGGGTGCGGGTGGTCGAGTTGGCCTCGTGGACCTACGTGCCGTCGGCCGGTGCGGCCCTGGCGGACTGGGGCGCCGACGTGATCAAAGTCGAAGGCGTCGCCTCGGGTGATCCGGGGCGCGCCCTGGTGGTGGGCGGGTTCACCCGGCAGGCGGCGCGCCCGGATGCCGACTTCATCCTCGAGCTGGGCAATCGCGGCAAGCGCAGCATCGCCATCGACATCAAGTCCGAGACGGGTCGGGAGCTGTTCGGCCGCCTGTTGGCCAGTGCCGATGTGTTCCTTACCAATTGGCTTCCCGGCGCGCTGGAGCGGGCCCGGCTGACCGTGGACGACATCCGCGCGTTCAACCCGAAAATCATCATCGCGCGCGGCACGGGGCTTGGGGTGCGCGGGCCGGATCGCGACCGCGGCGGGTTCGACGCGGCCACCTACCTCGCGCGGGGCGGCGTCGCCTACACGCTCACGCCGTTCGGCACCGAGACGCCCGCCGTGCAGGGTCCGGGGTTCGGTGACCTGCAGGGCGGGGCGACGCTGGCCGGCGGCGTGTGCGCCGCGCTGTTTCATCGCGAACGCACCGGCGAGCCGACGATCGTCGATTCGTCGCTGCTGGCCCAGGCGATGTGGGCGATTGCGCCGTCCATCTGCGCGGCCGACTTCTTCGACATCGACGGCATCCCCGGCGCACCGCCCGGGTTGGCCATCAACCCCCTCGTCAACAGGTACAAGACCCGGGACGGCCGGTGGATCCAGTTGGTGTTCTTGCAGCCGGACAAGTTCTGGGCGGGTTTCTGTCGGCGCATGGGCCTGGCCGAGCTCGCGACCGATGAGCGTTTCGTGCCGTCCAGCAACCTGATAGCCAACGCCGCGGCCGCCACCGAGATCCTGACCGACGTGTTCGCCCGCCACGACCTGGCCCACTGGCAGAAGGCGCTCGAGGACGAGCCCGGCGTGTGGGGCGCCCTGGCGACGCCGCGGGAAACCCTCAACGATCCGCAGGTCGAGCCCAACGGGTATGTGATCACCAACGTCGACGATTACGGCGAGACGTACCGGATCGTCGCCGCGCCCGTTCAGTTCGACGAAACCCCGCCGGGGCCCGCACGAGCGCCGGAACACGGCCAGCACACGGAGGAGATCCTGCTGGAACTCGACGTCGACTGGGACGACATCGCCAGGGCCAAGGACCTCAACGCCATTCTCTAGGGCGCATCGACGAAAGGCGCAATCTATGAGGACCAAAGTCATCGCGTGCCGATAACCGGGTGACCTGGGCCGCCCGCAGTCGTACGTTCGGTGCGAGGAGACCGACATGACTGCATTCATGCGCGCCAGCGACGCGTTCACCTGGGCAATGGAAAGTGACCCACGGCTGCGATCCACCGTGGTCAGTGTCGTGCTTTTGGACCGGTCCCCGGACTGGGACGAAGTGCGGACGCGGTTCGACCTGATCAGCCGCACGCTGCCGATGTTCCGGCAGCGGGTGGTGCAGTCGCCCCCGCCGGCCCCGCCGCGGTGGGAGAACTATCGCGACTTCGACCTGGACTACCACCTGCGGCGAACAACCCTGTCCGCGCCCGCGACCCTCGATGACGTGCTCGAGATGGCGCGGGTGGCCGAGATGCAGGACTTCGACCGGGCCCGCGCGCTGTGGGAGACCACGTTCGTCGACGGCCTGCAAGACGGTGGGGCCGCCATGATCTGCAAGTTCCACCACGCGCTCACCGACGGGGTCGGCGGTGTCCAGATCGCGATGAACCTGTTCGATCTCTCCGAAGATCTGTATCCGCTCGAATCCCTGCCGCCCGAACCGGAGGTCGCGGAGTCGTCGCTGCTCGGGGGCTATCGCGATGCGGTGCGCTATGACACGGGCCTGCTCAACGGCGCCCTGACCGGCGCGGCCACCCGCGTGCCGCGCATGATGTACGACGGTGTTCGGCGGCCCGTGGCCACCATCCGGTCCGCGGCGACCACCGCGGCGTCGGTCTACCGAACCGTCCGGCCGATAAACCGGACCGGGTCGTCGCTGGCGACCGACCGCGGCCTGATCCGGCGCCTCGGCGTGCACCAGGTGCCGAAGCGGCCGCTGCGGGAGGCGGCCCACCGCTGCGGCGGGGCGCTGAACGACGCGTTCGTCGCCGGGGTCGCCGGCGGACTGCGCATCTACCACGAGAAGCACGGCGTCGAGGTGGGCGACTTGCACATCTCGATGCCGATCAGCCTTCGAACCAAAGACGACGGCATGGGCGGGAACCGGATCACGCTGATGCGCTTCGACGTGCCCGTCGGCGAAGCCGATCCGGCGAAGCGCATCGCGGCGATACGGCGGCGCACCGCGGCCGTGCGCAACGAAAGGTCGCTGCCGTACACGCAATTGATCGCCGGAATGCTGAACCTGGCGCCCCGGTGGTACATCGGCTCCGTCCTGCGTCACGTGGATTTCGTGGCCAGCGACGTGCCCGGCGTTCCGGTGCCGGTGTTCCTCGGTGGCGCCGCGGTGCGCGCGCAATATGCCTTCGGCCCCACGATCGGATCGGCGGTCAACGTCACCCTGCTCACGTACGTCGACACCTGCGCGCTCGGTTTGAACATCGACACCACCGCGATTCCCGACTACGACGTGTTCCATGACGCGATCGTCAGCGGTTTCGACGAATTACTCGCCTTGGCAAGCTAATTCGAATTACGCGGTCAATCGCGAAACTCCCGGACGACATGGGATTGGTTGATTAGCAGCCGATCCCGAAACGGTCACGGGCGCGTATCGATCTCGGCGGTGCTCTGGCACAACGTGCCCGATCGACAAATCATGGCACAGGGCGCTATTGAGGTTTGCGGCCGCGACGATGCGTAGCGCAGGAATTCCTCATCCGCTACGCGAGTGCGGATTCGCGACGGCGCCGCAGGAGGTATCCATCAATGACGACGAATTGGGTTCCCGCCCAGACTTCGTGTGGCCCGCACTCCGGCCGCATTCTCGACACCGCGCGGGGCATCCTCATCGGCTTGCGCCGCTGCCCGTCGGACGCCGCGCTGGACGAGCTGCACAGCGCGGCATTGCGACACAAGGTGCCGGTATTCGCGATGGCCTGGGCGCTGGTGCACCTGGCCGGCGACGGCGAGAAGACACCGAGCTTCACCGATGCGCAGTCCGCGGCTCGGCACGAGTGGGGACAGCTGTTCGCGTCGGCCGCGGTGCCCTGTTGACCCGTTGGGACGGCCGAGCTTTCGAGGGGTAAACCCGGCCGTCTCCAACATCACCTCGAAGAGGTCAGCGGGCCCAGGCCGGCGATTCGGCCGCCGCCCGCAAGGCGGCGACGATGCGCTCTTCTTTTTCGCCGAAGCGCTCCGTCGGCGCCGGCACCGAGATGGCGACCATGTTGTCGGCCGTGGCGCGCCGCGCGATCGCGGCCGCGGAGATCCCCGGCGTGTGCTCGTCACGGTCAAAAGCGATTCCCGTGCAACGGATCTCGTCGATCTCAGCGCGGAGCCGGTCGGCGGTCTCGGCGGGCAGGCGCGCGAGCACCGCCTCTGCGTCGGCGTCGTCGAGGGCCGCCAGCGCCGCCTTGCCGTTGGCGGTCGACTCCAGCGGGAACCGGACGCCGATGGACGATACGGCGCGCAGGCGGTGCGTCGATTCGATCTGGTCGACGAACCACATGCGCTGCCCGCGCAGCACCGACAGGTCGACCGTTTCGCCGTCGGTCGCCCGCGCCACCCGTTCGATCGTCGGCCGGAAGATCGCCGAAAGGCGCGCCCCGTCGGAATTGCCGAACCCGAGCAAGCGGTCGCCGAGGGAGAAGCGCCCCTGGGAATCGACGCTGGCCAGCCCGACCTCCACCAGGCCCACCAGCAGTCGGCGGGACGTGGACTTGGCCAGGCCCAGCCGCTCACCGAGGTCGACGAGCCGCAGCCGGCCGGGCTCCGCGGCGATCTCGTCCAGCGCGGCCGCGGCGCGCCGCAGCACCTGGATCCCTTCGTCGCGAGCGGCCGAATGATTTCTCCCCGGGGACGGCATCCGTCCACTATAGTGTTCCGCATCGCGGATCGTGAAGATCCGAAGTACGAATCGAAGGGGATTCGGATGAGCGGGCTACCGGACGGGCGGCACCACTTCCGCGGCGATGACGGCTACGAGGAGGCCCGCCGACGCACCGTGTGGCACCAGCGGGTGCCGGACCGCTATCCCGAAGTGATCCTGCAGGCCGTCGACGCCGACGACATCGTTGCCGGCATCCGCTACGCCACCACCCACGGGCTGAAAGTCAGCGTCGTCTCGGGCGGGCACAGCTTCGCCGCCAGCCACCTGCGCGACGGCTCCGTGCTGCTCGACGTCAGCCGCCTCGACCACGTCTCGATCGACACCGAGCAGGGCCTCGCCCGAGTGGGCCCGGGCAAGGGCGGCAGCCTGCTGATGGCCGAGCTCGAGGCGCAGGGCCTGTTCTTCCCCGGCGGCCACTGCAAGGGCGTCTGCCTCGGGGGCTACCTGCTGCAGGGCGGCTACGGCTGGAACAGCCGCGTCTACGGACCGGCCTGCGAGAGCGTCGTCGGCGTCGACGTGGTCACCGCCGAGGGCGAACAGATCCACTGCGACGCCAGCAACAACGCCGATCTCTACTGGGCGGCGCGCGGCGCGGGGCCGGGCTTCTTCGCCGTCGTCACGGCGTTCTACCTCAAGCTCTATCCGCGCCCCGCCGTGTGCGGCACCAGCGTCTACGTCTATCCGTTCGAGCTGGCGGACGAGGTTTTCACCTGGGCCCGGGCGGTCAGCGCCGACGTGGACCCCCGCGTCGAGTTGCAGGCCGTGGCCTCCCGCGGCGAGCCGAACATGGGCATCGAAGTCCCGTGCATCTCGTTCGCGTCGCCGGCGTTTGCCGACTCCGAGGAGGAGGCCGAAAAGGCGCTGTCGCTGTTCGGCACCTGCCCGGTCGCCGACCAGGCGCTCGTGAAGATTCCTTACCTGCCAACCGATTTGCCCACCTGGTATGACGTCGCGATGAGCCACTACCTGTCCGACCATCACTACGCGGTGGACAACATGTGGACCTCGGCGCCGGCCGAAGACCTGCTGCCGGGCATCCGGACGATCCTGGACACGATGCCCCCGCATCCCGCGCACTTTCTGTGGCTGAACTGGGGACCCTGCCCGCCGCGCCAAGACATGGCCTACAGCATCGAGGGCGACATCTACCTGGCGCTCTACGGGTCCTGGAAGGACCCGGCCGACGAGGCGAAGTATGCCGACTGGGCGCAGTCCAACATGACCGCGATGTCCGAGTTCGCCATCGGCATTCAACTCGCCGACGAGAACCTCGGCCGGCGGCCGGCGCGGTTCGCCAGCGACGCAGCCATGGCCAAACTCGACCGCGTGCGCGCCGAGTACGACCCCGACGGCGTGTTCAACAGCTGGATGGGGCGACTGTGATGGGCGGCAACCTGTATCTGGGCTACCGCGACGACGACGCGAAAACCCCGTTCGGCAAGTTCTTCATGCCCGAAATGGCCCCGCTGCCAAGCCATGTCGTCGAGGCACTGAACCACGGGCCGCAAGGCGCGATGGCGCTGCCGGCGTTCGACGACGCCGCGAGCGTCGCCGAGGACGGCTACCAGCGGACCGAGAATGGCTACGGGGTCCTCGACGACGGCGGTTACCAGGTGTCGGTGCGCACCGACATGCCGGACGTCACGCCCGCGATGTGGTCCTGGTGGTTCGGCTGGCACGGTTGCGACACCCGGCGTTACAAGCTGTGGCACCCGCGGGCGCACCTGAGCGCCGCCTGGAAAGGGCAGCGGCAAGACGGCCGCGATGACGAGGGCGCCAGAAGTTGCCGGCGCTACATCGGACGCTGGTCGTTGATCAGCGAGTACATCGGCTCGACGATGCTCAACGGCGCAATCCAATTCGTCGATCCGGCGAACATGGGCTGCCCGCCCGACAGCGATACGGCGGTGGCGATCTGTGCCCGGCTGGGCTCCAGCGAGGCCCCCGTCGACGTCGGATGGTTCATCCACCACGTCCGGTCGACCCCGGCCGGGGCCGAGATGCGGTCGCGCTTCTGGATGGGCGGACGGCACATCGAGGTGCGCAACGTGCCGGGCGTCGCGTCGCGGGCGGTGCGCCCGATCGCCGCGCGGGTGCTCGGTAACGCGGAGACCAGCGCGCGCAACCTGATGGTGCATTGCGCCCAGGAGATGAATCACCTGGCGGGCTTCCTCCCGCAACTGTTCGAGGCCTTCGGCGACGAATAGACGGCCGCTAGCGGCGCAGGGTGGCCTCGGGCGCCTCGGCGCGGTGGTTGGCGGGTGCGGATTCTCGCGCGCTGCCGAGGTAGCCCGCCAACAGCACGAGCGCGCAACCGGCGAGCTGGAGGGCGGACGGGTCCGCAGGTTCTACGAGCGCAGGTCGTCAGGCGGGCGGCAGCTGTCGCGGGCCGGCGGGTGAATCCAGCTCCGCCGGTCCGTCCCGCCGCGTCAGTTCCGGATCCGTGCCCCGCTGCGACGTGCCGAGCGCTGGGCCACGCCGCGCCCGGCCGCCCACCTGCCGGTGCGTTACCACCGGACGGTCCGCGCGCGACGAGTCGATGAATCCGCTTCTCGGGGAATCGGATTCGCTGGCGGCGGGGGACGCGGCGGCCCCCTGGCCCGGCTCGGAGCTTTCGGAGTCCAGCGTTATTTTGTGGGTGCGGCGCAGGGCGAAGGTGATCTCCTCGACCTCTTCGAAGACCTGGCGAGCGGTGCGCAGCGGCGCGCTGGTGGTGTCGATCACCCGCGCGACGAACGGCGGCACCAGCGGGCGGATCCACCGCGCGGCCGCCTTGGTGGCGTCGGGAATCGACGGAATCGGCGACGCGGTGCGCTCTTCACGGGGCGCGACCTCCCGCGCGACGGGCGCAGGCATGTTCTCCACCTCGGCGCTGTGCGTCGGGGTCGGCAGCCCCATGGCCGCGCGGCTGGCCGCCTCGGCTTCCGCCGCGATGGGCAGGTAGATGTCGTCCTGGGCCGGCTCGAGGGCCGGCTCGAAGGCGCGTTGCGACGATGCCTTCACCACTGGAGGTTCGATGGCATCCGCGATCCGCCGGCGCTGCTGCTCCCGGTCGATTTCGGTCTGGGCTTCGATGGCCAGCCGGGCCTGGGTCAGCTGGTGCTCGGCCCACATGATCTCGGCCTCCCGACGGACCTCGGCCCGCTTGATCGCGATCGCGGTGTCCGCCTCGAGTTCCGCGCGTTCGCGCTCGGCGCGCGCCGCCGTGTGGCGATCGTGGGTGGTCTCGCCGCGCCAGCGGCCCAGGATCAGCGGCAGCAGGTAGAGGAGCACGCAAAAGGCGTCGGTCAGCAGCCGAAGCGTCAGCGCGCCAGCGCCCAGGTCGTTCATCGCGACCCAGCGCGCGCCGAGTCCGTGATCGGCGCCGGCGACCACGCCCTGACGCGCTTCGTCCAGCGCTCGCTCCTGGCGCGCGATCGTCGCGTCCAGCGCGGGCGCCTGGCGGTCGCGTGCGGCCAGGGCACTGTCGAGTTCGCGCTGGCTGTCGGCGAGAAGTTCGTTCGCCGTTCGTGTTTCGGGCCCGGCGCCGGGGTCACCGGTGATTCGGGTTTGCGGGCAGCCGGGAGTCGGATGGTATTCGCAGCGCGCGGTGACCAGGGCCTGATCCTGCTGCTGGTGGGCCCGGTCGACGGCGCCGTCGAGCGCGGCGCGCGCGTTCCTGGTTTGCTGCAGAGCCGCCGACGCCTGCGCGACCGGGGCCGACGATCCGGCGCCGCGCAGGGCGCGTTCGTCGAGACGGTGGTCGATCGAGCCGGATAGCAGGACGATGGCGGCAAGTTCACCGACGACGACGCCGAGCGCCGCCGCGACCACCGCGCGTGCGGCAACGCCGGGGCGGCCGCGGTGAGACCCCGAGGTGGTGGCGCGGGTGACCGCGCCGATGAGCAGACCGAAGACCAGGGTCAGGGGCACGACGGCAAGCAGTGGCCAGCGGGCCGACTCGCTCACCGCCAGGGTCGCGACCAACCAGGCCAGCAACCCGCCGAACAACACCACGGCGCCGGCCACGGCGTGCGTGGACCGCTCGTGGCGCTCACCCAGTTCCCGCGACTGCCCGCCGCCGAGCCAGGTGAGCACGCCCGCGGGCGACACGTCCGAGCGCCGGTCGGTAACCATCTGGGCGCACATCGAAAACACCTCCCAAGTCAACAAGCCTCCCAGGCCACCGGCCGCCGCACCGAATCGAACGGCCCCCCGTGTGGCGTGCTTCACAACGTGGCCGAATCGCCGGTGATCCGGGCGGGACGCGGATTTTTGGCGACGCGTGCAGATCAGCGACGGTTCCGACGGCCGACATGAGACGGTATAAGCCTATGGAGAATCACGATTATCTCACCTACGAAGAGTTCGGACGCAGATTCTTCGAGGTCGCCGTCACCCCCGAGCGTGTCGCGGCCGCCTTCGCCGACATCGCCGGCAACGAGTTCGCCATGGAGCCCATCGCGCAGGGGCCCGGCGGCATCGCCAAGGTGAGCGCCAACGTCAAGATCCACGAACCCAAGGTCACCCGTCGCCTGGGTGACAGCATCACGTTCGTCATCCACATCCCCCTCTCGATCGATCTGCTGCTCGACCTTCGGCTCGACAAGCAGCGGTTCGTGGTCTCCGGAGACATCGCGTTGCGGGCGACGGCGCGGGCCGCCGAGCCGCTGCTGCTGATCGTCGACGTCGCCAAGCCGCGTCCCTCGGACATCACGGTCAACGTGTCGTCGAAGTCCTTCCGCGGTGAGGTATTGCGCATCCTCGCCGGAGTCGACGGCGAGATCCGCCGGTTCGTCGCTCAGTACGTCGCCGAGGAGATCGACGCGCCCCAGTCGCAGTCCGCGCAGATAATCGACGTGGCCCAGCAATTGAACGAAACCTGGCCCTAGCGGGTAACGCATAGGCCCGGCCCGGCCGGGGTACTCACCTGCGAGGTGCGCGCTGGCGGCTCGGGTTGCCGTGTCGGCGCCAACCGCCATCATCGTCTGGGGAGGAGCGGCAGGACTTGGCACGAGTAGATGTTTCGGTGTCGTCAAAGGTGGACCCGGAGGCCGCCTGGAAGCTGGCGTCCGACCTGAGCCGATTCGACGAGTGGATGACGATTTTCGCCGGCTGGCGCGGGCCCATTCCCGACCAGATCGAGGAGGGCACCTGCGTGTCGTCGTGCGTGAAGGTCAAGGGTTTCCGCAACGTCATTCACTGGACGGTCACCCGCTACGACGAACCGAAATCGATTGAGCTGCAAGGTCGCGGGCGCGGCGGGATTCGTCTCGGCGTCGCGATGACCGTCACGGACAAGCATCCGGGGACCGATTTTCACCTCACCGCCGACCTGCGGGGCGGATTGCTCAGCGGTCCGATCGGAGGGTTGGTTGCCCGCGTTCTGCGCTCCGACGTGGAAAAGTCCGTGAAAAACCTCGCCTCGCTGCAATAGGCTCGCCGCAATAGTCGAGAGCGCCTAGCGCGCCGCGTGGCCGAACGGCCAGTCCCGCTCCGCCTCGCGAATCCGCCTGCGGTCCATGGCAAGCCATGCCAGGCCGGCCCCGAACGCGAGCATGGCGAAGATGGCGGCGGCCACCCCCACGCCGGCGTCGCCCAGCGCGAACGTCGCCACGCACACCGCGAACGCCAGGACCGCGGCCCCGACGATGACCAGTCCGGGCGTGCGCCCGAAATCGTCGAAATCCGGCTTGGGACCGCGCCGGCGGGTGGTGCTGTCGACAGGGCTGTGCGTCATGGCCGCCTCCTCCGGTCGCTTCGTTCGGGCGCTTCCGTGGAGCTACCCGAATCGCCGTCGGAACAAACGACGCGTGCGCGGGGCCTACAGCGTCTGATGCCGCCCGAAGTACTTGTGGTCCTCGCTGTAACCGCCGTAGCCGCTGCCGATGTCGCGGTAGTCGGCGACGAACTCGATTCCCTTGATCCACTTGACGAGCTTGAACCCGTGCTGCAATTCGTTGCGCAACCGCAGCGGCTTGCCGTGCATGTAGGGGAGCGGCTGGTCGTTCATGTTGTAGGCGAGCATCGTCATGTGGTGGTCCATCTGACCGATGTGGTGGGCGTTGTAATAGATGCCGCCGGTCGCGCCCAGGCCCATCGAGTAGAACACCGCCCATTTCGCTTCCGGCAGCGGCTTGACGATGTCCATGATCGTCTTCATCTGCACGCCACCCCATTTCGCGACGCCCGACCAGGCCTGGATGCAGAAGTGCTGGCTGATCTGCTCGTGGTAGGGCAGCGCCTGCAGGTCCTCGAGCGAGAACTCCATCGGGTGCTCGACCAGACCGTAGACCTTGAGCCGCCAGTCCTTGAAGTCGTTGGCCTCCAGTTCCTTGTATTCGACGGTCTCCGGCAGGCGGCCGTTGCGCCAGTGGTGCGGCGAGATGTCCTTTTCGGTGAAGGCGCCCGGCTTCGGGTCGAGTTGCTCCAGCAGGCGCTGGAACGGGCCGACGAGCGCGTAGCCGACCCGCTGGATCACCCGGGGATGGCGAATGGTGAAGGGCGTGGCCCACACCCAGGCGACGGCCGTCACCACCATGGCCGCGGCGAAGATCCAGAAACCCACCCAGCTGTCGTCGTCACGCGAGGCGAACATGTGGTTGAGGTTCTGCAGCGCGCCGGTGGTCAACACCATCGTCACGTGGACCAGGATGAAGAACAAGAAGTACACCAGCACAACGAAATGCAGGGAGCGCGCGTGCTGAATGCTGAGCCGTTTGCTCAGCCAGTGGACGCGCTGCGACAGTGCCGGCGACATGCCCAAGCCGGTGATCAGGGCCGCCGGCGCGGCGATGAAAACCGTCGTGAAATAGGCGAGCAGCTGCAGGCCGTTGTAGGCGACCCAGCCGTTGTCCTTCGGCCAGTCCAGCGAGAGATACTGCACCGCAACGGATACGGCGTTGGGAAAGACATCCCAACTGGTGGGCACGATGTGGCGCCACTGGCCGGTGGCGAACAGCAGCACGTAGAAGACCAACCCGTTGACGAGCCAGAGCACGTCGATGCCGAGGTGCCACCACCGAGCCAGCCCGATGGAATGCCGGAATCCGGGCAGCCCGAGTTGCGGCGGGAGCGCGACGGTGTCGGCGTTGGCGGTCCACAGTTCGTCGTCGGGCACCGGCGGCCCCACCCGCAACCACTCGTCCTTGCCCGGGGTGGCGTTGCGGCTGAAGTAAAGCCGGGGATGGTCACACAGGATCTGGATGCCCGTCCGGATGATGAACATCATCATGAAGAGGTTGAAGAAGTGGGTCCACCCGATCCATGCGGGCAGGCCCGGGCTGACGCCGGTGTGGGTGTCGGTTCCCGGGTAGCGCTGGATGAACGACTGCACCGCCGGCATATTGTGCAGGCCTTTGCCGATCGCCACGCCCACGACCAGCAGGGCGAAACCGATCGGGATCAGCCACAGCAGGTTGAACCACCGGTCGCGGCCGATGCGCAGCTTCGGCGCGGTCGCCCGCCGGGTGAGATCGAAACCGCCACCGTAGGTTTCGACATCGATGATGTCTTCGGCGGTGTGGATCTCGTTGCGGTAGTCCGGGGCGGACTGAAGCGGCGTGCCCACCGCGAGTGTCGATACGTTGCCGTTCGGTGCCTGCCGTTCCGCGGGGGCTTCAGGAGTGTCGACGTTGCGGTTCCGATGTTCGGTGTTCGTCACGCGGCCGAAAATACACGAACGCGATTGGATTAATTGGACTCGATCGGGAAGAAAAGCGCCGCCACGCGGCGTCCGAGACGGTGCGGCCGCCGGCAACAGTTGCCGACGGGCAAAATCCGCCCCGGCACGGATAGACATTTCAGCATTTGCCCAATAAATCCGCTGATATCGCCGCATATACGGTTCCTTAAAGGCGCCTGTGGATTTGGGCACAAGTGTCTGGATGATCCCGGTCGGTGCGCCGGGCGCCACGCATCGGCGCGCCGGCCGGGTTCCGGAAGCGGGTCCCGCGCTATTGCACCGCCGCCCACGGCGCGATGCCCGCCGGAACGGCGGCGTTTGGCACCTGCCAGCAAAATGAATTCGCGGCACAAAGCCGAGCGTTCCCACCAAAGTTGGGTTACTGTACGGCGTCCGGACGACCGCGCATCGACAGGCAATGTCCGGGCAAATAAAAATACAATTCGATTTGGAGGTTTACATGATGCGACGGTGGCTGATTGCGGCCCTTGTCCTTGCGGCGGCGCTAATGGCCGGCTGCTCGAGCAGCAAACCTGCGAGTTCTCCGGCGAGTTCGGCCGCGAGCAGTCGTTCGACCTCCACAGCAACCAGCTCGTCCAGCGCTGCGTCGAGCGATACCAGTTCCGCAAACGCGCCTGCCGTCGCAACCCTGGATTCCAGCCAGTGCGTGGATGTCACCGGGGCGAACGTCGATTTGCTGGCCGCATCGGACAAAGACGCCGCGCGCAAGGCCGCCGACACCCTGGAGCGATACAACCCGCCGGCTTCGGTCAAAGATGCCATCGAACATTTCGCCAGCGTGGGCGGCGCCCACTTCGATGACCCGGATTACACCAAGAACAACAAGCTTGTCGACGGGTGGGTCAAGCAGGTGTGCCCCAGTTAACGGGCGAATGGTTCTGAGCTAATTCGCGTCGGGTGGCCGGACTCGGCGGACCGGACGGGTCTCGATCGCGTTGATGGTCAAGGCCCGGCGGCCGATCCGCCAGCGGTCGGTCAGCTCGTAGTAGTCGTCGTAGCGCAGGTGCCAGACCACGTCGACCAACTCGTCACCGCGGCGGTCCCAGTGGTGTGCGACGCACGCGACGCGCCCGCGCGCGGTGCCCGGTCGGTCGCCCCCGTCATACACCTCGCCGACGATGGCGTGCTCGGTGCGAAGGACCGCCGCGACGGTGGCGACGGCGGCGGCGATCGCGTCCCGACCGCGATGGGTTCGGATCGGTTCCAGCGACTTGGGCGGTTCGGGCACCTGCAGCACCGCGTTGTCGGTGAAAAGCGCTGCCACGGAATCGAATCGGCGCTCGTCGACCCGGGCCGCGTAGCGGTGCACCAGGTCGCTGAGCGCGGATCGGTCGTCGGCTGACAGGGCCATCGCGGTCACGCGATCAACGAAAGGCGTTGCGCGCACGCCGACAGCCAGTCCTTGGCCTGCTCGATGTCGGTCGTCGGCGGCATGCCCAGCACGAGGCGGTCGGCCCCCTGATCGGCCAGGGCGCCCGCCCGCTCGGCATCGATCTTCGTGACCAGGTGGCCCAGCGAAACCTCCAGGGCGGCCGGGTCACGGCCGGCCGCGGCGGCCTCGTCGCGCATCAGCGCGATCAGCGACGCGAGCTCGGGACCGGTGACGCCCAGCGGTTGGAACCCGTCGCCGAGCCGACCGGCGCGGCGCGCGGCCGCCTTGCTGTGCCCGCCGATGTGTATCGGGAGCCGTTCGCGGGCAACGGGTTTGGGGTAGCACATGACGTTGTCGAAGTCGAAGAACTCCCCGTGGTGTGACACGCCCTGGGGCCGCTCGGCCCACAGCGCCCGCAGGACGGCCAGCTGCTCGTCGGCGCGCCTGCCCCGGCTGTCGAAGGCGGCGCCGCACGCCTGGACCTCTTCTTTGAGCCAGCCGACGCCGACACACAGCCGCAATCTGCCGCCCGAGAGCACATCGAGGGTCGCCGCGCGTTTGGCCAGCATCACCGGATGATGGTTGGGCAACACCAGTACGCCGGTGGCCAACCCGAGCCGGTCGGTGTGGGCCGCCAGGAACGCCAACATTTCCAGGGGATCGGGGATCGGGCAGTCCGCCGCCATCCCGACGCGCCCCGAACTGTCGTAGGGATAGACGCTGTCGTAGGTCGTGGCCAGGACGGTGTGTTCGGCGACGACGATCGATTCGAACCCGCACCGCTCGAGGTGCCCGGCGAAGCCCACCATCCAATCGGGGTCCGCGGTGACGCCGTCGGTCACCGGCGCGACGACGGAAACCTTCATGGTCTCAGAAGCTAACAGGCGCGGTTTCGACGGCCGCGGGCGCGATTGCCCGGCGCACGGCGTCGACCAGTGCGGCCGCCCGGGCGTCGGTGAACACGTCTTCGAGCAGGAGCGGGCGGCCGTCGGGGTCGGTCAGCGGCACCCGCCAATTGGGGTATTCGTCGGTGGTTCCCGGCTGGTTCTGGGTCCGCCGGTCGCCGACCGCGTCGGTCAGCGCGACGCCCACCAGCCGCGACGGCGTCCGCCCGAGATAGCGGTACAGGGCGAGCACGACGCTGTCCGGGTCGGTGTCACCCTCGTCGAGCAAGCCCACCCGGTTCAACTCCGCGATCCAGCCCGCCAGCTCCGCGCGGTCGGAGGCGAGCTCGTCGGCGGCGGGCCGGGTCAGCAATCCCAGCGATTCGCGCAGCCGCACATGGTCGCCCGCCAGATAGCCGGCCGTGGGCGGCAGATCGTGGGTGGTGACCGAGGACAGGCAGTACTCGCGCCAGCGCTCGGCCGGCAGCGGACCGCCGTTGCCGTCCCGGTCGAGCTCGAACCAGAGGATCGACGTGCCCAGCAGGCCGCGCAGCAGCAGGTAGTCGCGCACCCACGGTTCGACCGTGCCGAGGTCCTCGCCGACGACCACCGCCCCGGCGCGATGCGCTTCCAGGGCGACGATGCCGATCATCGCCTCGTGGTCGTAGCGCACGTAAGTGCCCTGGGTGGGCGGCGCGCCCTCCGGGATCCACCACAGCCGGAACAACCCGATGATGTGGTCGATGCGGACCCCGCCGGCATGCCGCAGCACCGCCCGGATCAACGCCCGAAACGGCCGGTATTCCTGCGCGTCCAGCCCGTCGGGCCGCCACGGCGGCTGGGACCAGTCCTGGCCGAGTTGATTGAACTCGTCCGGGGGAGCGCCGGCGGTCACGCCGAGCGCCAACACGTCCTGCATGGCCCACGCGTCGGCGCCGTTGGGATGCACGCCGACGGCCAGGTCGTGCATCACGCCCAGCGCCATGCCCGCGCGCACGGCCTGCGACTGCGCCGAGGCGAGTTGCTCATCGAGTTGCCATTGCAGCCAGCGATGGAAATCGACTGTCTCGGAATGCTTTTCGACGAATTTGGCGACACCCGGCGCGTCGGGGTGCCGGAGCGACTTCGGCCAGGCATGCCAGTCGTCGCCGTACTTCTCGGCCAGGGCGCACCACGTGGCGAAGTCGTCGAGCGCGCCGCCCTCCCGGGCGCGGAAGGCCGCGTAGGAAAGCTCGCGGCCCGCCGACCGCGGCACCCGATGCACCAGCTCGAGCGCCGCCCGCTTAGCCGCCCACGCGCTGTCGCGATCGATGGCGTCCAGCCGGGCGGCCCGCTCCTGGACCTCGGAGCGCAGCCGTCGCACCCGGCTGCGCTTGTCGAGCTCGGCGAACTCCGGAATCGACTCGACGTGCAGGTAAATCGGGTTGACGAAGCGCCGCGATGTCGGCAGATAGGGCGACGGCTCCATGGGGCGAGTGGGGGCCGCCGCGTGCAGCGGGTTGACCAACACGTAGTCCGCGCCGTGCCGCGACGCCGACCAGACGGCCAGGTCGGTCAAGTCGGTCAGGTCGCCGACGCCCCACGACTGGCTGGACCGCACGCTGTAGAGCTGGGTGGCCAGCCCCCAGGCGCGGCGGGCGCCGAGCCGCTCGGGCAGCCCGAGCCAGTCCGGCGTCATGATCAGCGCGGTGCTGGTCTCACCGTCGCGGGAGCGCAGGCGCACCCGGTGATAACCCAGCGGCAGGTCGGCCGGCAGCACGAAGCTGGCCTCGCCGACCCAGCGGCCGTCCAAGTCGAACGGCGGGGTGAAGTTGTCGACCTGCTGAATCCCGCCGTGCACCGAACCGTCCTCGAGCTGCACCAACACCTCGGCGGGATCGCCGTGGGTCACGTGCACCCAAAATCGCGTCTGCTCACCGGCGCGGCCGACGATCGTCGGCGGCAGCCGGCGCGCCCAATACGCACGCAGCTTCGCGGTCAGGGCGGCGTTGCGCTCCTGTTCGGTGCCGGCCGCCACGCCGAGCGCGGCCAACACGGCCACCAGGGTGGTTTCGGAGACCGGCACCCGCCGCCCCGTCCAGTCCTGGTACTCGGTCGCGATGCCGTACCGCTTGGCAAGTTCGACCAGCGACGGCGCGAGCTCACTCATACCGCTCATCTTGCTGCCAGGCGTCTGCGCCCGCTCAACAGGACGAACGGCGCGTGCGCCATTACGATGCCCTGAGGAGACATGAGGAGTCCGGGCGGGGATCGGCGGGGAAAACCCGAAGTGCCAGTTCAACGTCGCCTGGCGCGTCGCCCGCACGGCCGGGGCGGACGGGCGGGCGAGCACCGGACACCGGCAGATAAACAGATGCAGCAGCGAACGCCATCGGCGCCGCGTGGCGAGGGCCGTACCGGTGCCTTACCGTTGTCGATGTAATTCGCGCGAGGGACAATATCCAGGCGTTCTAGCAGACCGGATGGTGAATTAAGTGGCGGAAGAGAGTCGCGGCCAACGCGGGTCGGGGTACGGCCTCGGGTTGTCGACGCGGACCCAGGTGACCGGCTATCAGTTCCTCGCTCGCCGCACCGCGATGGCGCTCACCCGGTGGCGCGTCCGGATGGAGGTCGAGCCGGGGCGGCGGCAGACGCTGGCCGTGGTGGCCTCGGTCTCGGCGGCGATGGTGATCTGCCTGGGCGCCCTGCTCTGGTCGTTCATCAGCCCGTCCGGGCAGATCAACGAGTCGCCGATCATTGCCGACCGGGATTCCGGCGCGCTGTACGTCCGCGTGGGGGACCGGCTGTACCCGGCGCTGAACCTGGCTTCGGCGCGGCTGATCACCGGCCGGGCGGACAATCCGCACCTGGTGCGGTCGAGCCAGATCGCCACCATGCCGCGCGGGCCGATGGTGGGCATCCCGGGCGCGCCGTCGAACTTCCACACCACCAGCCCGTCCACGTCGTCGTGGCTGGTGTGCGACACCGTCGCCACCTCGACCGGGGTCGGCGCGCCGTCCGGCGTGACCGTCACCGTGATCGACGGCAACCCCGACCTCAGCAATCACCGCCGCGTCCTCAACGGATCGGACGCCGTCGTGCTGAACTACAGCGGGGACGCGTGGGTGATCCGAGAGGGTCGCCGGTCGCGCATCGACGCGACGAACCGGTCGGTGCTGTTGCCGCTGGGCCTGACACCCGAACAGGTCGGCCAGGCGAAGCCCATGAGCCGGGCCCTGTTCGACGCGCTGCCCGTGGGCCCGGAGCTGACCGTGCCGCAGGTGCAGAACGCCGGCGCCGCCGCGTCGTTCCCGGGCGCCCCCGGGCCGATCGGCACCGTGATCGTCACGCCGCAAATCAGTGGCCCGCAACAGTATTCGCTGGTGCTCGCCGACGGCGTGCAGACGCTGCCGCCGCTGGTCGCCCAGATCCTGCAGAACGCCGGGCCGGGCAACACCCGGCCGGTGACCGTGGAACCGTCCGCCCTGGCCAAGATGCCCGTCGTCAACAAGCTGGACCTGTCCTCCTACCCGGACGCGCCGCTCAACGTGGCGGACATCCGCGAGAACCCGGCGACCTGCTGGTGGTGGCAGAAGACCTCCGGCGAGAACCGGGCCCGCATCCAGGTCATCTCCGGCGCGACCATTCCGGTCGCGGCCAAGGACGAGAACAAGGTGGTGTCGCTGGTCAAGGCCGACACCACCGGTCGGGTGGCCGACCAGGTGTACTTCGGCCCCGACTACGGCAACTTCGTGGCGGTCACCGGCAACGACCCCGGCGCCAAGACCACGGAGTCGCTGTGGTGGCTGACCGACGCGGGCGCCCGGTTCGGGGTCGACGACACCCGCGACGTCCGCGAGGCTTTGGGCCTGAAGACGAAACCCAGCCTGGCGCCGTGGGTGGCGCTGCGCCTGCTCCCACAGGGTCCGACGCTCTCGCGGGCGGATGCGCTCGTGGAGCACGACACCCTTCCGATGGATATGTCCCCAGCAGAATTGGCGGTGCCTAAGTGAAACGCGGGTTTGCGCGGCCGACCCCGGAGAAGCCTCCGGTCATCAAGCCGGAAAACATCGTCCTTCCGACGCCGCTGAGCATTCCGCCGCCGGAGGGCAAGCCCTGGTGGCTGGTCGTCGTCGGCGTCCTCGTGGTCGGCCTGCTGATCGGCATGGTCGGCATGACGTTCGCCAGCGGCTCGCGCGTGTTCGGCGGCGCGGGCGCCATCTTCCCGATCTTCATGATCGGTGGCGTCGCGATGATGATGTTCGGCGGCCGGTTCGGCGGTCAGCAGCAGATGAGCCGGCCCAAGCTGGACGCGATGCGCGCCCAGTTCATGCTGATGCTGGACATGCTGCGCGAGACCGCCCACGAGTCGGCCGACAGCATGGACGCCAACTACCGGTGGTACCACCCGGCGCCCACCACGTTGTCCGCCGCGGTGGGATCGCCGCGGATGTGGGAACGCAAGCCCGACGGCAAGGACCTCAACTTCGGGGTGGTGCGAGTCGGCGTGGGCATGACGCGGCCCGAGGTGACCTGGGGTGAGCCCCAGAACATGCCCACCGATATCGAGCTGGAACCGGTGACGGGCAAGGCGCTGCAGGAATTCGGGCGCTACCAGAGCGTCGTCTACAACCTGCCCAAGATGATTTCGCTGCTGGTCGAGCCCTGGTACGCGCTCGACGGCGAGCGCGAACAGGTCCTCGGGCTGATGCGGGCAATCGTCTGTCAGCTGGCCTTCTCGCACGGCCCCGACCACGTGCAGCTGGTCGTCGTCACCTCCGATCTGGACGAGTGGGACTGGGTGAAGTGGCTTCCGCACGTCGGTGACCCCCGGCGTCAGGACGCCGCGGGCAATGCGCGGATGGTCTACAGCTCGGTGCGCGAGTTCGCCGCCGAGCAAGCCGAATTGTTCGCCGGCCGTGGCTCTTTCACGCCCCGGCACGCCAGTTCGTCGGCGCAGACCCCGACGCCCCACACGGTGATCGTCGCCGACGTCGTCGACCCCCAGTGGGAATACGTGATCAGCTCCGAGGGCGTCGACGGGGTTACCTTCTTCGACCTGACCGGCTCCTCGATGTGGACATCGGTTCCCGAGCGCACCTTGCGGTTCGACGAGAAGGGCGTGATCGAGGCGCTGCCCCGCGACCGCGACACCTGGATGGTGATCGACGAGAAGCCGTGGTTCTTCGCGCTCACCGACCACATCAGCATCGCCGAGGCCGAGGAATTCGCGCAGGCGCTGGCGCGCTGGCGGCTCGCCGAGGCCTACGAGGAGATCGGCCAGCGGGTGGCCCACATCGGCGCCCGGGACATCATGGCCTACTACGGAATCGACGACCCCGGTCACATCGACTTCGAGGCGCTGTGGGGGAGCCGCAACGACTCCATGGGCCGCTCGCGGCTGCGGGCGCCGTTCGGTGTTCGGTCCGACAACGGCGAGCTGCTGTTCCTCGACATGAAGTCGCTGGACGAGGGCGGCGACGGCCCGCACGGCGTCATGTCCGGAACGACGGGTTCGGGTAAGTCGACCCTGGTGCGGACCGTGATCGAATCGCTGATGCTCAGCCACCCGCCGGAGGAGCTGCAATTCGTGCTGGCCGACCTCAAGGGTGGGTCGGCGGTCAAGCCGTTCGCCGGGGTGCCGCACGTGTCGCGCATCATCACCGACCTGGAAGAGGACCAGGCGCTGATGGAGCGCTTCCTGGACGCCCTGTGGGGTGAGATCGCCCGGCGCAAGGCGATCTGCGACAGCGCCGGCGTCGACGACGCCAAGGAGTACAACTCCGTGCGCCTGCGGATGCGGGCGCGGGGCCAGGACATGGCGCCGCTGCCGATGCTCGTGGTCGTCATCGACGAGTTCTACGAGTGGTTCCGGATCATGCCGACCGCGGTCGACGTGCTCGACTCGATCGGCCGCCAGGGCCGCGCCTACTGGATCCACCTGATGATGGCCTCGCAGACCATCGAGAGCCGCGCCGAAAAGCTCATGGAGAACATGGGTTACCGGCTGGTGCTGAAGGCGCGTACCGCGGGCGCCGCGCAGGCCGCGGGCGTGCCGAACGCCGTCAACCTGCCGGCGCAGGCCGGCCTCGGCTACTTCCGGCGCAGCCTGGAAGACATCGTCCGGTTCCAGGCCGAGTTCCTGTGGCGGGACTACTTCCCGCGCGGGCTCAACGATGACGGCGAAGAAGCCCCGGCGTTGGTGCACAGCATCGATTACGTTCGCCCGCAACTGTTTACCAACTCGTTCACCCCGCTCGAGGTCAGCGTCGGCGGGCCGGAGCTGACCCCGGCCGCCATCACCAACGGCGAGACGCTCGACGCCGACGGCGCGACGCGCGACGACGACGACATCGAGGGCATCCGGGTGCCGAAGGTCGGCACGGTCATCATCGATCAGCTGCGCAAGATCGACTTCGAGCCCTACCGGTTGTGGCAGCCGCCGCTGAACCAGCCCGTCGCGATCGACGAATTGGTGAACCGGTTCCTCGGCCACCCGTGGCAGGAGGACTACGGTTCGGCCAAGGACCTGGTCTTCCCGATCGGGATCATCGACCGCCCGTTCAAGCACGACCAGCCGCCGTGGACCGTCGACACCTCGGGGCCGGGCGCCAACGTCCTGATCCTGGGCGCCGGCGGTTCGGGTAAGACGACGGCCCTGCAGACCCTGATCTGCTCGGCCGCGCTGACCCACACGCCCGAGCAGGTCCAGTTCTACTGCCTGGCCTACAGCAGCACCGCCCTGACCACCGTCGCCCGGCTGCCGCACGTGGGAGAGGTGGCCGGCCCGACCGACCCGTACGGCGTGCGCCGCACGGTGGCCGAGTTGCTGGCCCTGGTCCGCGACCGCAAGCGCACCTTCCTCGAGTACGGGATCGCCTCGATGGAGGTCTTCCGGCGCCGCAAGTTCGGCGGCGAGCCGGGCCCCGTGCCCAACGACGGGTTCGGCGATGTCTACCTGGTGGTGGACAACTACCGGGCGCTGGCCGAAGAGAACGAGGTGCTGATCGAGCAGGTGAACCTGATCATCAACCAGGGCCCCTCGTTCGGGGTCCACGTGGTGGTCACCGCCGACCGGGAGTCGGAGCTGCGGCCACCGGTGCGCAGTGGCTTCGGTTCTCGGGTCGAGTTGCGACTGGCCGCCGTGGAGGACGCCAAGCTGGTGCGTTCCCGGTTCGCCAAGGAAGTGCCCGTCAAGCCGGGCCGCGGCATGGTCGCGGTCAACTACGTCCGACTCGACTCCGACCCACAGGCCGGTCTGCACACCTTGGTCGCGCGGCCCGCGCTGGCCAACACGCCGGACTACGTGTTCGAGTCCGACAGCATCATCGACGCGGTCAGCCGCCTCACCAGCGCGCAGGCGCCGCCGGTGCGCCGCCTGCCCGCGCGGTTCGACCTGGAGCAGTTGCGCGAGGTCGCCGCACGGGACACCCGCCAGGGCGTCGGCGCGGGCGGAATCGCCTGGGCCATCTCGGAATTGGATCTGTCGCCGGTCTATCTCAACTTCGCCGAGAACGCGCACCTGATGGTGACGGGTCGACGCGAATGTGGACGGACCACGACGCTGGCCACGATCATGAGTGAAATCGGCCGGCTGTACGCGCCGGGGGCCAGCAGCGCGCCGACCCCGCCGGCCGGCCAGCCGTCGGCCCAGGTGTGGCTGGTGGACCCGCGGCGTCAGCTGCTGACCACGCTGGGTGCGGACTACGTCGAGAAGTTCGCGTACAACCTGGACGGCGTCCAGGCGATGATGGGCGAGCTCGCGGCGGTCCTGGCCGGACGCGAACCGCCGCCCGGCCTGTCCGCCGAGGAGTTGTTGTCGCGGTCGTGGTGGAGCGGCCCGGAGATCTTCCTGATCGTCGATGACATCCAGCAGCTGCCGGCCGGATTCGATTCACCGCTGCACAAGGCCGCGCCGTGGGTGACCCGGGCCGCCGACGTCGGGTTGCACGTGCTCGTCACGCGAACCTTCGGTGGTTGGTCGTCCGCGGGCAGCGACCCGATGCTGCGGGCGCTGGCCCAGGCGAACGCCCCGCTGCTGGTGATGGACGCCGACCCCGACGAGGGCTTCATCCGCGGCAAGATGAAGGGTGGCCCGCTGCCCCGCGGTCGAGGCCTGCTGATGGCCGAGGACACCGGTGTGTTCGTACAGGTAGCGGCGACGGAGTTTCGCAAGTAAGGCGGATACCGCTGCGCTGGGGCTGAATCAGCCCCAGCGCAGCGGTAACTCTTTGAGCGCGAAGCTCTTTGACGGGTAGTTGATCGCGGGGACGTAGTCGGCGGGCACCTCGAAGTCGGGAATCTGCCGAAGCCATTCCCCGACGATTACCGTCAGTTCGATCCGGGCCAGATGAGAGCCCAGGCAACGGTGCGGCCCGCCGCCGAATCCCCAGTGGCGGTGCACCTTCCCGTCCATGACCAGATCGTTGACGGACGTGGCGTCGCTGCCGTCGCGGTTGACCGCCGCCATGCACAGCCGCACCGACGTGCCGGGGGGCAGCGTCATCCCGCCGATGTTGACGAACTGCGTGGTGATCCGCGGCGCCACCGGCGCCGAAGGCTCCAGCCGGACGATCTCCTCGATGAAAACCCTGATCTGCCTTGGGTTGTCGCGAAGCGCCTCGCGTAGCTGCGGCCGGCGGGCCAATTCGAAGAGGCAGAATCCGATCGCCGCCGTGACGGTGTCCAGGCCCGCCAGGATCAGTAGGTGGCTCATGCCCAACAGCTCCAGATCGGTGAAGTTACCGTCGCTGGCCATTACCCGCGACAGCATGTCGGATCCGGGATGCTGCCTGCGCTGCCGGATCGCGTCGGCCAGATACTGAAGCAGCAGCTCGCTCTTCTCGATATCGGACTGGGTGACGTAGGGCTTGTCGCTGACGACCGCGTCCTTCCAGTCGATCAGGCGATCGCGATCTTCGATCGGCAAGCCGTAGAGGTCCATGAAGACCTGGAATGGATACAGGTGCGCGAAATCCGCCATCACCTCGCACTTCCCTTGGCCGGCAAGGGCGCCGATCATTTCCGCGGCGTGGCGTTCGAGCACCGGCCGGGATGAACTCAGGCCGAGCGGGCTGAAGAAGGGCTGCAGCACCTTGCGGTAGCGGGTGTGCTGAGGAGGGTCAAAAGCCAGCGGTACCACGGGCAATGGGTGGCCCGGTGGCTGCAGGATGGTGGACGAGAACACCTTGGGGTTGCGCAGCGCGGCCAGCACGTCCTCGCGGCGCGTGATGTAGTAGTGGCCGTTCATGAATACCACCGGCCCGGCGTCCCGCAGCGCCTTCCACCCGACGCCCCGGTCCACGGTCATCGGCAGCTTTTCGAAATCGAGCCGCGGCAGGTGGAAGGTGTCTTGCTGGCCTTGGCCAGGAGTGCTCATAAGCTCTCCGCTTGTCCGAATTGTTCTCCCAACCGCGGCGGCGGGGGCGTCGTCGGCACCGATTGCGGTTGGCACCCCAATATCGCATGTGTCGCAAGGGTCTACAGCGGCCGGTCCGGCTGCGCGTCGATCTTCTACACTTGGGCAACTGATCCCGGGTAGGGAGGACACCTCGTGAGGGTTCGTCTCGAACAATCCAAATGCGTGGGCCACGCCCAGTGCTACGCCGTCGACCCGAACCTGTTCCCGATCGACGACTCGGGTTATTCGATCCTCGAAGAGCACGAGGTGCGCCCCGAGGACGAGCAGGTGACCCGCGACGGGGTCGCCTCCTGCCCGGAGATGGCGCTGGTTCTCGACGAAGACTGACTGCGCCAGAAGCAAACCGGAGATGAACAAACCGTTGCCGGAAATGAACGCCAGTCGACGGGGAATGAACAATCGCTGGCCTGGAATGAACACTTGGCGTTGCGTATCGGAGCGTCCCCGATAACGAACTAATCTCAATCGCGAGCGGCAGTTCTGGCAGACAGTGGACTGTCGCTCGGTTGCTGACAGCAGGGATCAATCGAGGCTAAAGGTGCACGTTGTTCCTGACCGGACGTCTGAGAAGCGTGGTGCGAGACCACAATTGGGCGCCCGACACGGAATTGGCAGGATGCGCCGGCCAGCCCGCCGACTGGGGTGGCAGACCGAGGGGTCTGAGTCGGGTGGTTCCGGGCGGTCAGCTACCCGCGGGTGGCGAATGCTTACGAAGCCGTGACCACGGCCACCACTGATTCCGATGCGACTGCCGCGGTCGCAAGCGATCGCGGCCAACTGAGGAGAACAGGTGTTTGACTTCGGGGCGTTACCGCCGGAGGTGAATTCCGGGCGGATGTATGCGGGTCCGGGTTCGGGGTCGTTGATGGCGGCCTC